>JAUJMI010000316.1 GCA_030446945.1 Longimicrobium sp.
AAGCGCCCGGCTGGAAATACGGGAAGGCGGCTAAAGCCGGCTCGAGAACCGCGGCATCGGACCCGGAGTCCGCGCAGGCGGACTTTGCGTGTTTCCAGCGGCGAGTTCATTCGCTCCTGGAAGGCGGCCATTTTTACCGCGAGTGCACTCGCCTCGTCACTCCGCCGGGGTGAGGACGTTCCCCTCCGCCCCGAACTGCATCTCGTACAGCCGCCGGTAGGTGCCGCCGAGCGCCAGGAGCTCGTCGTGCGTGCCGCGCTGCACGATGCGGCCGCCTTCCAGCACGACGATCTGGTCCGCGCGGCGCACGGTAGAGAGGCGGTGCGCGATCACCAGCACCGTGCGCCCCGCCATTACCTCGTCGATCGCCTGCTGCACGAGGCGCTCGCTCTCCGTGTCGAGCGCGGAGGTGGCTTCGTCCAGGATCAGGATCGGCGGGTTGCGGAAGAGGGCGCGCGCGATGGCGATCCGCTGGCGCTGCCCGCCTGAAAGGCGCGTCCCCTTCTCGCCAAGCACCGTGTCGTAGCCCTCGGGGAGCGACGCGATGAAGTCGTGCGCGTTCGCCGCGCGCGCCGCCGCCTCGACGAGCTCCTGCGCCGCGTCGGGGACGCCGTAGGCGATGTTGGCGCGTACGGTGTCGTGGAAGAGGATGGTCTCCTGCGTGACGATCCCCAGCAGGCCGCGCAGCTCCGCTAGACGCAGCTCGCGCAGGTCGGCGCCGTCGAGGGTGATGCGCCCCTCGGTGACGTCGTGGAAGCGCGGGAGGAGGTCGGCGAGCGTGCTCTTCCCCGCCCCGCTCGGACCAACGAGCGCCACCACCTCGCCGGGGCGGATGCGCAGGTCGATTCCGGAGAGCACGGGGACGCCCGGGGCGTACGCGAAGGCGGCGCCCTCGAAGCGGATCTCGTCGCGGAAGCCGGTCACGGGGAGCGCCCCGGGGGCGTCCCTGACCTCCACGGGGGCGTCCATCAGCTCGAAGGCGCGCTCGGCGGCGGCCAGCCCGGGCTGCACGATCGAGGGGAACTGTGCGATGAACTTCACCGGCGACATCAGCTTGCCGGCCATGGTCAGAAAGAGCAGGAACGCCGTGGCCGTCAGCGACCTCTCCGCCAGCACCAGGTAGCTGCCGTACCAGAGCAGCGCCAGGATCGAGGTGGCGGTGATCATCTCGGTGGCGGGCGGGAAGAACTTGCGCCAGCGCTCGTTGCGCACCCACGCCTTGTACTGGCCGCGGGTGAGCCGGCGGAAGCGCTCCGTCTCCCACTCCTCCGCGCCGGAGGCCTTCACCAGGCGGATGCCGCTCACCGTTTCCTGCACCTGCGACGCCACCTCGCCGGTCGCGTTCAGCACCTTGAGCACGCCGCGCCGCAGCCGCTTCCGCAGCCGCGCCCACAGCCCCAGCATCGGCGGCAGGAACAGGGCGGAGACCAGCGTCAGCTTCCACGACAGCCCCACCATTACCACCAGCGTGGCCAGCGCCTGGAAGAGCTGCGAGATCAGCTTGGAGACGTTCCCGGTGACGATCCCCCGCATCTGCTCCACGTCGTTGGTGACGCGGGAGATCACCTGGCCCGTGCGGGTGCGCTGGAAGAAGGGGAAGCCCAGGTGCAGCAGGTGCGCGTAGATGTCGTTGCGCATGTCGCGCGTGACCCGCCCCTCCACCACCGACACCGACACCTGGTAGATGTAGAGCGCCACGTTCTTCACCAGGAACACGGCGAAGAGAAAGATCACCACGTTGCGCAGCCCCTCCATCGGCGCGCGCCCGTCGACCAGCCAGCCGACGGACCACCGCAGGAGGTCGGCGATGACGCCGCGCCCCGCGAAGAGCGACTCGGCCGCGCCGCCCCCGATCGCGTCCCCGCCGAACAGGAGGTTCAGAAAGGGGATGAGGAGCGTGAACGAGAAGGCGTCCAGGACGGCGTACACCGTCATCGCCAGGATCGCCCAGGAGAAGAGCGCCAGGTGAGGACGGACGTAGCGCAGGATGCGGAGGTAAAGCTTCATCGCGGGGTCAGCAGTGCCACCGGAAGGATCATCTCTTCCGGTGATACCCCGCCGTGGAGGAAGGAGCCCCGGTAGCGTGCCTGGTACTGCCGCAGTTTGGTGGGATAGACGAAGAAGACGTCTTCCAGCGCGATCAGGTAGTTGGTCGCCGCCTTCCCGGGCGGAAAGCGCAGCGCCTTCTCGTCCTTGACGGTCATCGCCAGCGTGCGGTCCTCCGCGCGCAGGTCCGCGCCGAACTTGTAGCGCAGGTTCTGCGTGGTGTCGCGCTTGGCGAAGACGGTGGCCGGGCGGTGGCAGTGGATGGAGCCGTGGTCGGTGGTCACCAGCACCGGCACCCCCATGCGCAGCGCCTCGCGGATCGCCGTCAGCGCCTCCGAGCGCTCGAACCACTGCCGCGTGAGGGCGCGCAGCGCTTCCTTGTCGCGCGCCACCTCCAGGAGCACCGTGCTCTCGGTGCGGCCGTGGGTCAGCAGGTCCACGAAGTTGAAGACGACCGCGGTCACCCCCGGCTGCGCCAGGTGCGCGGGGAGGCGGCGCAGCATCACCTCGCCGTCGCCGCCGTCGAACACCTTGTCGTAGTGCACCGGCACGTTGCGCCCGGTGATCCGCTTCAGCTGCTCGCGAAAGAGCTCCGCCTCGAACGAGTTGAGGCTCCCCTCGCCGTCCCATCCCCACCACCCCGGCACCCGCTCGGAAACGCCGTCGGGGTACATCCCGCTGAAGATCGCGTTGCGCGAGAACGGGGTCGCGGTGGGGAGAATGGAGTAGTAGAGCGCCTCCTCCACCTGCGCCAGCGGCTCCAGGATGGGGAGGAGGGCGCGCCACTGGTCCAGCCGCAGGCAGTCGATCACCACGAAGAGGACGGCGCGGTCCTTCCCCACCAGCGGCGCCAGGAACTGCGGTACGATGTCCACCGAGAGCGGCGGCGCGCCCGCGCCCCCTTCCGTCCACTGCGGGTACACGTCGCAGACGTAGCGGCAGAACTCGCGGCGGAAGTCGTCCAGCAGTGTCTCCAGCGCGGCCAGCAGCCCCGTCTCGCCCCCTTCGCGCAGGCGCAGCTCCCAGTCCACCAGCTCCGAGTAGTCGGCGGCCCAGTCGCGCCAGTCGCGTGGCTCGGCGCGGCGGGCGTTGAGCTCGCGGAACCGTCCGGCGAAGTCGCGCGCCACCACCTGCTGCTGGATCGCCTCGCCCTCCAGCAGGCGGGTGACGACGGAGAGGACCTGCCGCGGCGAGGTGGGCTTGACCAGGTAGTCGGCCACGCGCCGGCCGATCGCCTCGGTCATGGTGCGGTCCTCCTCGCTCTTGGTGATCATCACCACCGGAACGCGGGGGTCCAGCCTGCGCAGCTCGTCCAGCACTTCCATGCCGGAGCGCCCGGGCATCTGCTCGTCCAGCAGGATCAGGTCGTACGGGTGCAGGCGGAGGAGCTCCAGCGCGTCGTCGCCGTTTGAAACGGCGTCCACGTGGTAGCCGCGCCCCTGCAGAAAGAGCAGGTGCGGGCGAAGGAGATCGATCTCGTCGTCTACCCAGAGGAGGCGTTTGACCGGTGCTGGCATAGTGTGGAAAGTTAGGCGCCCGCGGGGTGCGGGTCAACGCAAGTGCGCCGTTTGACAGCGCGCCCCGCAATCCTCACCTTGCGGACATGAACTCTCAACTCGCCTGCATCCGTCAGAACCGCAACTGCATGGCTGTTCTGGTGTGCCCGATGATGGACTTCACTCCCGTCTCAAACGGAAGTGCGCGCCTCCTCGTACGGCAGGGCTACGAGGAGCTCGCGGGCGTGCTGGTGGATGCGTGGGAGGGGCGCGCGGAGGAGTGGATCGAAGGGGGGCGGGTGCCGCACCCGGTGGTCGCGCTGCCGGATGGCGGAAAGGCGGTGGTGCGGCGCTACCGGCGCGGCGGGATGGTGCGCCACCTAAACCGGGACCGCTACTTCGGCGGGGACCGCGCGGCGGACGAGTTGCGGGCGACGGAGGCGGCGCGGGCCGGCGGGGTGCGGGCGCCCGAGGTGATCGCGGCCGGGAGGATCGATGCGTTCCCCGGCTACCGCGCGATGATCGCCACGCGCCTGATCCCGGGGGTGCAGGACGCCGCCGCCGCGCTGCATGGCGGGAGGGACAAGACCGAGGTGCTCTGGGAGGCGGGGCAGCAGATCGCGCGGATGCACGGGGCCGGGGTGGCGCACCCCGACCTCAACCTGCGCAACCTGCTGGTGGGGGAGATGTGGGAGCTGTGGGTGATCGACTTCGACCGCGCGCAGGTGGTGGAGGGCGTGGTGCCGCGCGCCCGGCGACAGCGCGACCTGGCGCGGCTGGTGCGCTCCTTTGCGAAGCACGGCCTGCCGTTGAACCGTGTGTACCGCGATGCGCTGGAGAGCGGCTATCTCTCCGAGAGGCCCGACCTGGAGTAGCGCTCCAGCGCCAGCGCGACTCTGGCCGCCACTTCGTCCGGCGTGATGCGCTCCATGCGGCCGGGGCGGTACTCGGCGCTCACCGGGTAGTCTTCGCCGGGGTCGCCGTACGCGTCGATCATCAGGTCGTGGAAGCGGCGGTAGGGGCCCACGCGCTTCGGGTTGGTGTAGCCCATCAGCGACACCGTGGGCGTGCCCAGCGCCACGCCCATGTGCAGCGGCCCCGTGTCCGGGCTCACGAGCACGTCCACGCGGTCCAGCAGGTATACCAGCTTGCGCAGGTCCCACTCCAGCAGGTCGAGCGGCGGGTACTGCGCCTTCGCGCGGATCGCCTCCGCCGCCGCCAGCTCCCGGGGCGAGCGTCCCCCCACCAGCACCGTCCTCATTCCCGCGAAGGCGAGGCGGTCGGCGAGGGCGGCGTAGCGCTCGGCGGGCCACTCCTTCGCCGGCTTGCTCGTCCCCACCACGAA
>JAUJMI010000028.1:0-1717 GCA_030446945.1 Longimicrobium sp.
AGGATCGCCTGCGCCTGCTCGCGCAGCGGGGCGGTCTCGTCGCGGGTCAGCTCGTCGTCGAAGTCGAAGGGGAAGGCCTCGCGCTCGTCGTCCCCCTCGTCCGTGGTCGGATCGATCCCGGCGAGCGGGTGGAAGACCATGGTCACGCCGAGCGAGTTGGAGTCGTCCACGTACGGGCTGATCTCGGCTTCGGCCAGGTACAGCTCCCCTTCGTCCTCGAAGATGCGGAAACCGACCAGCAGCCCGAGCCCGTCCTCGGCGTGAGGGGTGTGTTCGTGGGTCGGGTGGTCGTGCTCGTGACTCGGCATGTCTCCTCCGGCGTGGGGTCGGGTTTGTGGTCCGCGGGCCAGCCGCGGCGCGCGCAAGATACGCACCCGCCCCACGCGCTGACAGGGCGCACCTCCCGCGAACCTCGCCGCCGCGCCGGTGTACCCGCACCCCTGGACCGGTCCCGCCCCCCGCCGTGGGGGACGGGCCGGATTTTCTTTTTTCGTTCGCCGGAGAGGGTGCCGTCTTGAAGTCGCGGCGGGTCTACGTATCGCTCGTGGTGGTGCAGGTGCTCTTCTCCACCCTCCCCATCGCGGTGAAGGTGGCGCTTCGTGACCTTTCGAGCCCCGCGCTGGCGCTGCTGCGCGTGAGCTTCGCGGCGATCCTCTTCCTGGTGCTCCAGCGCCTGCTGGTGCGCGAGCGCGTCCACTCGTTGCGCGACTACTTGGAGCTGGCGCTGTACTCCGTCTTCGGGGTGATCGCCAACCAGCTCCTCTACATCACCGCGCTCTCTCTGACCACGGCCACGGCCGCGCAGACCTTCACGGCCGCCGGCCCCGCGATGACGCTGCTGATCGCCATCCTGCTGAGGAAGGAGAGCGCGACGCCCGCCAAGTGGCTGGGGATCGGGCTTGCGGGCTCGGGGGCGCTCTACCTGGTAGGGGTGGGCGCGGACACCGGCGCGGCCATCGGCAACCTGCTGGCGCTGCTCAACGTCGCCTGCTTCTCCGTGTACCTGGTGATCTCGCGCGGGCTGTTGCAGCGCTACCATCCGCTCACGGTCATCACCTGGGTCTTCGTCTTCGGCATGCCGGGGATGATTCCGTTTGGCGCCGCCCCCGTGCTGGCCGAAGCGGGGCACGCGTCCGCGGTCACCTGGGCGGCGATGGCGTGGATCGTGGTGGGACCCACCGTGGGCGCGTACTACCTGAACGTCTACGCGCTGGCGCGGGTGGAGAGCAGTGTGGTGAGCGTCTTCGTGTACATCCAGCCGATCCTCACCGCCGTGCTGGCGACGTGGCTCCTCCACGAGCGCCCCTCCGCCCGCCTCCTCCCCGCCGCGCTCCTCATCTTCGCGGGCGTCTCAGTCACCGTATGGGCCGGCCGCCTGGCCCGCGCCCGCGGCGCCGTTCAGGACCCGGCGGAGCTGGTGGAGGAATGAAGCGGGTGCGGGACAGGGGAACGGGGAGCGGGGGACAGCCCCCATTTTGTCGTCTGAGCGAAGCGGCTGGTTCGACCTCTCCCGTGCTCCGGACTTCGACGCGGAGCGAAGGATCTACTGTGCATTCCGAGGGATCAGCGGGTCACGCCGGCCTCTTGCCTCGCCGGCTAGATCCTTCGGTCGCCGCAGGGCATCCGCATGTCGCTCAAGGGTCTGTGGGGCGGCTCTCTCAGAATGACAAACGGCCGGAGCTGTTCGCGCACTCACGCGCTAACGCACTAACGCACT
>JAUJMI010000028.1:1817-16018 GCA_030446945.1 Longimicrobium sp.
CTAACGCACTAACGCACTGGTCCCTACCCGCGCGCGGGAAAATCGTTACCTTACCTCCGGAGACGACTCCCGCGCGGCACCCCTCATTCGAGCTCCCATGTACCCGGTTTTGATCCAGATCGGCGGTTTCACGGTCACCTCTTTCGGGGTGATGATGGCGCTGGCCTTCCTCGTGGCCGGGTGGGTGGCGTCGCGCGAGCTGGCCCGCGTGGGGCTGGACCCGGAGCAGGCGTGGGACATGGTGGGGTACGCCGCCGTGTTCGGGATCCTGGGGTCCAAGATCTACTACATGATCCTGAACTGGCAGGACACCGTGGCCGACCCCATGCGCGCCCTCCTTTCACGCTCGGGGCTCGTGTGGTACGGCGGGCTCATTCTGGCCGCGGCGGTGATCGCGTGGCGCGTGAAGAAGTCGGGCATCCCCCTGGGACGCATGGCGGACGCCTCCGCCCTCGCGCTGGCGGTCGGGTACGCGATCGGGCGGATGGGGTGCTTCCTGGTGGGCGACGACTACGGCCGCCCCTCCGACCTCCCGTGGGCCATGGCGTTCCCCGAGGGTGCCCCCCCCACGACGGCCGCCAACCTGCGCGAGTTCGGCGTGGACATCCCGGCGAGCGTGCCGGCCGACACCGTCTACGCCGTGCACCCCACGCAGCTCTACGAAGTGGGGATGTCGCTCATCATCTTCGTTATCCTGAAGCGGGTGCAGCCGCGCCTGGCCGTGCCGGGGATGCTCTTCATGTTGTGGGTGGCGCTGGCCGGTGTGGAGCGCTTCATCGTGGAGATCTTCCGCGCCAAGGACGACCGCTTCCTGGGGGTTTTTTCGGTGGCGCAGCTCATCAGCGTGCTGCTGACGGCTGCGGGGGTGGCGGGGGTGGCCTACCTGACACGCCGCGCCTCCCGCACTCCCGCCGCCACGCGCCGCACCGCCGCCGCGTGAACGGCCCCGCGCCCCGGTGAACCGCCGCCGTTTCCTGGGAGCCGCGGCGGCGCTGGGTGCCGCCGCACTCGGAGCTGATGCGGCGTGGTGGGAGCCGCGCTCGCTCGAAGTCACGCACCACCGCTTCCCTCACCCGCCGGGGCGCCTGCCCCTCCGCTTCGTCCAGATCTCCGACCTGCACCTGCGCGGGATCGGCTCCATCCACCGCCGTATCGCGGCCGAGACCGCCCGCGCCCGGCCCGACTTCGTCCTGCTGACCGGCGACTCGGTGGATCGCGCGGACGCGCTCCCCACGCTCGACGCCTTTCTCGCCCTCCTCGACCCGCGCCTCCCCAAGTACGCGGTCCTGGGCAACTGGGAGCACTGGAGCGGCGTGGACCTGCGGGCCCTCGCGGCCGTCTACGAGCGCCACAATGCGCGGCTCCTGGTGAACGAGTCCGCCGTGCACCCCCACGCGTCCGGCCCCGTCGCCATCACCGGCCTGGACGACCTCGTCGGCGCCCCCGACCTGCGTGCCGCCCTGCGCGGCGTGGAGGAGCCGGCGCCTGTCCGCCTCGTCCTGGCCCATTCCCCCGCCTACCGCGACACCGTCGCCGCGCACGCGCAGACGGCAGGCGCGATTCCCCGCGAGCCCGTGGACGTCGCCGGGATCACGCTCATGCTCTCCGGCCACACGCACGGGGGCCAGGTCACCATCGGCGGCTGGGCTCCCCTCGTCCCGCCCGGGAGCGGCCGCTACGTGCGCGGCTGGTTCCGCGGCGACGGCGCACCGCCCCTCTACGTCTCTCGCGGAATCGGCACCTCCGTCCTCCCGATCCGCTTCGGGGCCACACCGGAACTCGCTGTGTTCGCCGGGTGACCGATGTGTGGCGCAGTATTGGAGCACCGTAGGGGGAACTGATAGATTGCGTCTGCAAGAGGTTCGGGTAGACGCAGCCGGGGACGCACACCGGTCGCTGCCCCTTGCCTTCCTGCCGATTCTTCGGCGGCTGGAGCGGCGCAGGTCGGGTGCACAAAACTCAACGCCCAGCACATGCCCGCGGCTGGACCCGGCGGTGACCTCGCGGCGACTCTTTCGCTCGTCGTCGATCAACTGGTCGCACAGCACGCTGGTCTGACGCAGGAGAAACGAGCCAGGCTGGTAAATCAGCGTGCGATCCGCAGCCGAGGCGGAGTTCAACAAGGCGGTTCTCCAGAATGCCGATGGTGCCGCGGGTGCCAATCCAGCGACTGATTGACCGTCGATGATCGTCGCTGACCATCGGGGATACCTTGACGGCGTTATCCACCGACGCGTATTTGCGCCTTCCATTTTCCCGAGGTCCTGCCGTGCCCACTCGCTTGCGAAAGCTCCTCCCAATGGCAGCCGCCGCGCTCGTCGCGCTCGCAGCCGCGTGCGCCGACGACGCGCCGGATCCGCTCCTCCCGGAGCTTCCGCGCCCGGGCCGGCCCAACCCGCACCCGGATCAGGCGTTTCTGCTGGAGGCCGCCCGCGGCGCGTGGGCGTACGTGGACCGCGAGTACCAGCCGGGGACGGGGCTGGTCAACTCGGTGAGGAGCTACACGTACGCCACCGTGTGGGACATGGCGAGCGGGCTGGCGGCGTTCCACTGCGCCCGCGAGCTGGGGATCATCACGCCCCAGGACTTCGACGTGCGCATGACGCGGGCGCTGCAGACGATCGAGAGCCTGCGCTTCTTCGACGGGGTGGCGCCCAACAAGAACTACTCCACCCTCACCGGCGCCGTGGCGGGGCGCGACGACCGCGACCAGACGGTGGGGGAGCGCGGCTTCGGATGGTCCACGACGGACGTCGGCCGGTTCCTGGTGTGGCTCAAGATCATCGAGACGCGCCACCCGCAGTACGCTCCGGCGGTGCGGCGGATCGTAGCGCGGATGAACCTGGCGGGGATGGTGCGCGACGGGTACCTCTCGGGCGCCGAGCTCACGCCCGCGGGCCAGCTCCTGAGGTACCAGGAGGGGCGGTTGGGATACGAGCAGTACGCGGCGTACGGCTTCGCGCTCTGGGGCCAGCGCGCCGAGCGGGCGCTGAACCTGCGCGAGAACTCCCTTCCCATCCAGGTGCTCGGAGTCCCGCTCCTCGCCGACAGGCGCGGCGACGACTTCCTCACCAGCGAGCCCTTCATCCTGATGGGGATGGAGCTGGGGTGGAATCGCGAGATGAAGCAGCTCGCGACGGGGTCGCTGGAGGCGCAGGAGGAGCGGTACCGGCGCACCGGCGAGGTCACCTTTGTGAGCGAGGACGCGATCCCCATCGCGCCGTACTACTTCTACTACTACGCGATCCGCTACCGCGGAAACCCCTTCTCCGTCGGCGTGCAGGGGAGCGAGACCGTGCTGGACGGCCCGCGCTGGATCAGCGCCAAGGCCGCCTTCGCCTGGCACGCGCTCCTTCCGAGCCCCTACACCCGCCTGGGCGCCGAGGCCGTGGGGCCCGCCCTCAGCCCCCTCCGCGGGTGGAGCTCGGGGGTCTTCGAAGCCGGCCGCGCCCCCACCGGAAGCGAGAACGTCAACACCGCCGCCGTCATTCTGCAGGCCGCCCTGTACAGCGTGAACCGGCTTCCGCTGGTGCACTGACGAAACCATGTGCGGGTGCGGGTGCGCGGGAGCACAACCTGAAGAGCGTGCACGTCAGACATCCCGCGCGACGCGCGGCGGATCGGCCGATCAGCGCAACATCCCGCGCAACGACTGCGAGCCCGCACGGCTGGCCACCACCTCCGAGCCGTCGGCGAAGCGGACGGCCAGGCGGCGCTCGTCGTACTGCCGGATGGCGGACACGTGATCCAGGTTCACGATGTGCGCCCTGTGTACGCGCCGGAAGCACGCCGGGTCCAGCCGGCGCTCCAGCTCGTTCAGGCTCATGTCCGCCAGCAGCTGGCCGGCCTGGGTGCACAGCAGCACGTAGTCGCCCGCGCCCTCGATGCGATGCACGTCGCGCATGCTCACGGGCACCAGCTCGCCGCGCCGGCGCACGAACAGCCGCTCGAGGTACGGGGCGGGAGCCGGTGTCGGGGGTGCGGCCAGGCGGCGCGCCACCCGATCCACCGCCGCCTGAAAGCGCGTCCATCCGAACGGCTTCACCAGGTAGTCGTACGCCTCTACCTCGAACGCGCGCAGGGCATACTCCGGGTACGCCGTCGTGAACACCGGCGCGGGCCGGTGCGCGGCGCGCTCCAGCACCTCCAGCCCGGTGCACTCCGGCATCTGCACGTCCAGGAACACCAGATCGGGCGCCAGCCGGTCGATCAGCTCCACCGCCGCCGTCCCGCTCTCCGCCTCGCCGACCAGCACCAGACGCGGGTCGCGCTCCACGAAGCGCCGCAGCCTCTGCCGGGCCAGCGGCTCATCCTCCGCCACCACGGTCCGCAACGCCCCCGGGCTCACCACCCCTGCCCCGCGGCCGCCAGCGCGGGCGCGCCGGCCGGAAGCGCGAGCGCCACGCGGAACCCCGCCCCCGGCGCCGTGTTGATCCGCATCTGCCCGCCATCCCCGTAGCGCGCCTCCATCCGTCCGCGCACCAGCCGAAGGCCGGCGCCCGGGGTCCGCTCCACCTGCTCCGGCACGGCGCCCGGCCCGTCATCCTCCACCGAGAGCAGCAGCCGGCCCCCCTCCCGCACCGCGCGGAGGCGAACCGAGGTGGGCGCCACCCGGATCGACGCCGCGTGCTTCACGGCGTTCTCCACCAGCGGCTGCAGCACGAACGAAGGAACGGTGCACGTCACGGCGTCGTCATCCACGTCCAGCGTGGCGCGCAGGCGCGTGCCCAGGCGAAGCTGCTCGATCCACAGGTAGTCGCGCACGAGCTGGATCTCCTCGGCCAGCGGCACGTCGTCGGCCGCGCTGCGGTGAACGTCGCAGGTGCGGTGCAGCAGCGCGCCGAACCGCTCGATGGCCTCCTCGGCCCGCCCGTCGCCTGCGCTCACCAGCTCCAGGAGCGAATGCAGGGTGTTGAACAGAAAGTGCGGGTTGATCTGCGCGCGCAGCGCCTGCATCTCCGCGCGGGTCCGCAGCGCCTCGGCCCGCGCAGCGCGTGCCTCCTGCTCGCGCAGGCGGCCGGCCACGTCGCCCACGTAGCGCATCGCCGCGATGGTGACGTACAGTAGCACGCCGGCGCCCAGCTGCCAGCGAAGCTCCTCGAAGGTGAGCACGAACACCCGCGCGCGGCCGGTCCGCAGCGACTCCGCGATCGTGCGCGCGGCCATGATCCCGCCGCACCATGCCAATGAGTAGGCGATGGCGAGCAGGGCGTGGATGCCGAAGAACGCGCCCCGTCCGCGGCTGGTCCACGGGATCCGCGCGCACGCGTGCACCACGCCGATGCCCGTCAGAGCGGCCGGAACCGTGTTGTGCAGCGCCAGCGTCAGGCTGTCCAGGGCGGAGTCGCCGCCGGCCATGATGGCGCCGAAGTACGCCGCGAGCATGGGGAGCCAGGCCGCCGCGTACAGGGTCCAGCGGCGCGGGCCGGAGCCGGCGGTCAGTGCGTCGGTCATGGGGATCAGGGCGGGGGTACGCGCAGGGCCTCGGCCGCCGCGCGGAGCAGCGCGGCGCGGTCGGCGGGGGGCGCGGGTACGTCGGGCGTTACGCCGTCGCCTTCCACGCGGCGGCCCGCGGCGGTGCGGTAGTCCATCACGGGATACCGAAGCCGCCACCCTGGCGCCACCATCACGTCGGCGGACGAGAGCATGGCGCCCGCCGTGCGCTCACCGACGACCACGGCACCGCGCGTTTCCTGGAGCATGGCGGCCACCGCCTCGGCGGCGCTCCCCGTCTCCCGGTCGGTAAGCACGGCGATGCGCCCCGTGTACGGCCGCGCGAGGCCGCCGCCCACGTACAGCATGGCCGCGCCCCCGGCGGCGTCGACGGCGCCGTCCAGCATGGCGCCGGTCACCGAGCCGTCGCTGGGCAGCGCCGGCACGGTCGCGGTGTCCAGCGCGGCCGCGGCCCGCAATTTCCGGCTGTCGTACCCGCGGCGGACGACGAAGTAGCCGGCGGGCACGGGCGTGCCTTGCAGGTGCTGCCCCAGCCGGTAGGCCAGGTCTACCGAGCCGCCCTGGTTTCCTCGCAGGTCGATTGCCAGCGCCGGCAGCGCGGCCATCTCCGCGAAGGCGCTGTCCATCCGCGCCACCTGGGGCACCAGCGCCGCCCCCGTCGGGCCGAAGCTCTCGATGCGCAGGTACCCCAGCGACGGCGACAGCACCTGCCAGCTTACGACCGGGCGGGACGCGGCCGGCACGCGCGTGGCCACGGTGTTCGTTGAGGACCGCGGGGAGACGCGCGGGACTGCAGTGAAATTCAAGTGCGAGGTGCCCAGCGCGCGAAGGACCCCGCTGATGACGGCGTACGCCTCGCCGTCGGAGCGGGCGGCGGCGGCGCGGGGGCGCGCCTCGGCCACGAGCCGTGCCCAGTCCACGCCGTTGTACCCGGGATCGTAGAAACGCCGTTCCAGCACCGCCGCAACACTGTCGAACACCGCCGTCCCGGTCAACGGCGCCAGTGCCTCGCGCGGCAGGCGAACGCCGGAAACCGGGAGAGGCGGGCTGGCTCCGCTCCAGGTGCCCCGCAGGGAATCGCCGCGGATGGCCAGGTCCAGCGCGAACTCGCGTCCCCACGCCGCCGCGGAGACCACGAGCCCCGAGTCCGTCCGCGCGGCGGAGGTGGGCACGATGGTCTGGTGCCAAGACAGGGTGCGGGGCGTGAGCACGCCGCCGCGCTCGTGCACCGACAGCACCACCGTGAACGGCTGCGGGGCGGCCACGCGCACCAGCCAGTTGCCCGCGACGTCGGGCCGCCCCTGCGCGGGGGCGGCGGACGCCAGTGCGGTGAGCAGGAGCAGGGGAACCAGGATACGGCCGCGAGTGTGCCTCATCGATCGAATCGGTTGCGGGGAACGGAACGACCACGTGCGCCAACGGTGGCGTGTCCCCGCGTCCTGCTCAAGCGTCGTTCGCCCAACCGGCCGGCCGCGCGCCCCACCGGGCCGTATCGCCGCCGGGTGGCGGGCCCCTCACCTCCGTGGTGCCGGAGCGGACCGGGGATGCACGCGGAGCCGCAGCGAAGTACCACGCTCTGGTCGAACCGTGGATCTCCAGTTCCGGTCCGCCTGCTTGACCACGCTTGGCATGATGCGCAGGAGCTCCTGGTGGCGCTGCAGGTGATGGCAGTCTTCCACGATCTCGTCGGTCGCGACGTTCAGCGCCGCGAAGAGCGTCGTCTCCCGTGACGCTTGTGGTCGTGGGTTGTCGTGCCGGTGCAGCCCTTCTTCAGCGGCAGTCCCGGTCACGCTAGCGGGGGCGCAGGATGAGGCGCGCCACCGTGCGCGCCTCTGCCTTGCGGCGGTCGAGGGGGATGCGCCAGAGGCGGCCCTCGCGCCAGAGCGGCGTCTGGTCGCGGTAGTGGCGGGAGGTGGGGATGCCGGACTGGCCCGTGGGGATGATGAAGCCGCCCTCGTCGTCCACCCGCGCCATGTCGACGACGTGGCGCTGGCTGGGGCCGTAGCCGTTCACGTAGGGCGCCGGCCGCCGGCCCAGGCCGAGCGCGTTCACGGTGTTCGCGGAGCCGGGGGAGGGGAAGGGGCCCACGTTGAGTCCGAAGGCGCGGTCCAGCGCGCTGACGGCGCCCAGCGGGTGATCGATGCGCGTGCTGTGCAGCTCGCCCCAGGTGCGGCCTGCCACGGTGCGCACAGACTGGCGCATGGCGGCGGCGGAGAGCTCGTCCAGCGTCTCGCGCTTCGGCGTGCGCACGTCGTCCACCCATGCGCCGCCGCCGCGCGCCAGGATGCGGGCCAGGGTGCCGCGGCCGAAGTACGGGGACTTGCCGCGGAACTCGTCGTCGCCGACGAGCTTGCGGAGGGCGTCGAACCAGATGTAGAAGAGCGGCGCCGCGCGTGAGTCCAGCGTGGCGCTTCCATCCCACGCGCGGAGCGTGCGCGCCGCGGCGGTGTCGCCCGCGAGGCCGGCCGCGCGGATGGCGAGCGGGAGGTGGCGAAGGGCGAAGAGGTCGCGCACGTCCATCTGCTGGCGCGCGACGTCCGCCGCGGTCAGGCGGCCTCCTTCGCGCACCATCTGCGTGATGCGGGCGGCGCGCGCGGGGTCCGCGTACTCGGTGCCGATGCGGGTGGACAGGGCGCGCGACTGCAGGTTGTTGGCGGTGACGACGTACCCCCGTGGCGGGTTGAACGCGCGCGGGTGCTCGGAGAGCTCCAGGTAGCGCGTCCACTCTCCCTCGCCCGTCCAGCCGCGGACGGGAAGGACGCCGCCCCCATTGCGGCGCACGGGAACGCGCCCGCCCATCTGGTAGCCGAAGGCGCCATCCGCGTCCGCGAAGACGACGTTCTGGTGCGGCGTGCGGAAGTCGCGCATGGCCGCCACGAACTCGGCGGCGTTACGCGCGCGGTTCATCCCAAAGAACGCCGACACCTCGCGCGAGGGATCGAGCGCCGTCCACTTCATCGCCAGGACGCGGCCCCTTGAGCGCTTCTCCACGTCGGAGAGCACGGGGCCGTGGCGCGTGGCGCGGACTCGGTGCACCACCGGGGGCTCGCCCTTGACGCGGATGGTGTCGTGGCGGACGACGAACGGCTCCGAACCGGACTCGGTGCGGTAGCGCGTGCTGTCGGCGGAGTCGGTCTCTTCGATGAAGAAGTCCACGTCGTCCACCATGGCGTTGGTGAAGCCCCACGCCACGCGGTCGCTGTGTCCCGCGATCACCACCGGCACGCCGGGGAGGGTCATCCCCGCGATGTTGAATCCGCCGCCGTGCAGCGCGGCCAGGTACCAGAGCGCCGGCGCCCGCAGCGCCAGGTGCATGTCGTTGGCGAGGATGGGCTTCCCCGACCTCGTCCGCGACCCGCCGATCACCCACGCGTTGGAGGCCCGCGCCGCGGACACGCCGTCCAGCAGCGCCGCGGCCAGCGGCGGGATCGACGGGATCGACATCCCCGAAACGCGGGCGGCGACGGGTGCGCGGGCGGGCGCACCGGCGTCTTCCACGATGGTGATGCCGGAATCGGGATAGGCGGGGATGAGGTCGCGGCCGAGCTCCGGGCCCACGGCGTCGATGGCGCGCTGCAGGTCGAGGTCGAGCTCCCACCCGGCCAGGTCCCACGCCATGATCTTGGCGATGGAGAGCGTGTTGCGCACCTTCCACGGCTCTGGCTCGAATCCGAGCACCATGAACTCGGGAGGGAGCGGGCCGGGGTTCTCGCGCATCCAAGCGTTCACTCCCTCCGCGTACGCCTGGAGGAGCGCGCGGGCACGGCGGTCGAGCAGCCGTTCGTCCTCGGAGGCGGCGCGGCCCATCCCCACGGTGCGCAGGAAGCGGTCGGTGTCCACCAGGTCGGGACCCAGGATCTCGGCCATGCGCCCGTCCGCCACGCGCCGGAAGAGCTCCATCTGCCAGAGCCGGTCCTGCGCGTGCACGTAGCCCATCGCGCGGAAGAGGTCCGCCTCGCTGCGCGCCCACAGGTGCGGCACCGCCAGCGAATCGCGCCATACCTCCACCGGCGCGCCCAGCCCCGCGAGCGCCGCGTCGCGCCCCGGGTCCGGCTCCGCGCGGCCCATGTACCAGCGCGCGCCCACCAATCCCCCAACGACCAGCACCAGCAGCGCCAGCACGGCGTACCCGAGCTTCTTCATGGATTCCGCGTCAGGAGGGGATCGGCACGTAAGCTCCGCGCAATCATGTGCGCCGGGCGGCGAAACTGCAATCTCACGCGGAGGCGCGGAGGAACCGCAACTGCATCTCAACGGAGGCACCGCTGTTCATGAGGAAGAAGACGTCTGCCCTGTTGCAAAAGCGGACGCGCTCTACTCCCCAGCCGAGCCAAGTTCCCGCAGCGAGACCGAGCACCTGCTTGCCTCTCCGGCGAACGCGGAGCGGCTGCGGTCCGCATTGCGGAGCTCGCGCGCGGGCGAGGGGGAGGTCATGAGCTTCGAGGATCTCCGCAGGAGCGTGGGGCTCGGCGCGCCCTGGAACGGCTCGTAGCTACACCGGGCTCAGCTCGATAACCGCCTCGGACCCGCACCGATGGACGCAAGCGCCCCCTCCCCCAGGTCGTTACTGGGAGAAGGGGCAGCGAGGTGAGGAGCGGGGGCGGGGGCCTACAGCGCTTCGTCCAGCACGGCCACAATGGCTTCACTGCCGAAGCCGCGGCGGGCGAGGAAGCCGTAGAGGCGGCGGCGGGCGGCCTGCGGGTCCTCGCCGGGACGCGGGCGCCAGCGGGCGGCGGCCTGGCGGGCGAGGTCGATGTCGGTGGTGTTCTCGCGCTCCATCACCTCCTCGATGGCGGCCTGCGCCATCTCGCCGTCGACGCCTTTGGCGCGCAGCTCCTGGGCGAGTATGCGCTTCCCCTTGGGGCGCAGGCGGACGCGGTCGCGCACGAACATCTCGGCAAAGGAGGAGTCGTCCACCACCCCCGTCACTCCCAGCCGCTCCACGACGCCATCCACGACCTCGGGGGCGTACCCCTTCTCGCGCAGGCGCCGGCGCAGCTCGGCGGCGGTGCGCGGGCGGAAGGCGAGGAGGTGCAGGGCGGCCTCTCGCGCTTTCCACGTCTGGTCGCGCGCCTCCAGCTCCAGGATGCGCGCTTCGGTGAGTGAACCGCCCACGCGCAGCCCCTCGGCCAGCACGATCTCGGCGGCGAGCGCCACGCGAAAGGCGCCGTCCACGTGCACGTTCAGGCGCTCCGCGTGGTTCTTTTGAGGCTGGATGGCGGTGATCTTCACGAGGGCGTGGATGGGTGAGCGTGGCTCATCGCGCGGCCCGGTTCGGCCGTGGAGCCCCGGTTTTGCCGTGCATCAGGTACCCCGGCCAGCCGCGTCCGTGCCCGGCAGCAGCCTTGTCGCACAAGAAGGGCAGGGTTATCGTTTTGCCTCACCCCCCGAGGAGATCGACCCGTTGGCCCCATCCGCGCAGACCGCCGCACCGGCGCTGGACGTACGCGCCCTCCGCGAGCGCGAGTTCCCCACCGCCGCCCGCGCGCCGTACCTCAACGCCGCGGCCGTGGCGCCCCTCCCGCAGCGCGCCGTCCGCGCCATCGAGGCGTTCAACCGCCGCCGCGCATCCGCGCACGACCTGACGGGCGACGATTTCGAGCCCACCCTGGCCCGCGCCCGCGACGCCGCCGCGCGCCTGATCGGCGCCGATGCGGACGAGATCGCCCTCCTCCCCAACACCAGCCACGGGATCAACCTGGCCGCGCACGTGCTGCCGCTGCGCCCCGGCCAGCGCGTGGTGGTGAGCGACCGCGAGTTCCCGGCCAACGTGTACCCCTGGATGCAGCTCGCGCGCAACGCGGGCGTGGCGCTGGTCCGGGTCCCCGCCCACGAGTTCGGCCGGCCGGACGAGGCGCGCATCCTGACGGAGTTGGAGCGCGGCGACGTGGGAATCTTTGCGCTCTCGGCCGTGCAGTTCGCCTCCGGGTACAACGCCGTGCTGGAGCGCTTCGGGAGCGTGTGCCGCGCGCGGGGCATCTTCTTCGTGGTGGACGCGATCCAGTCGCTCGGCCAGGTGCCGGTGGACGTGCGCGCCGCCCACGTGGACATCCTGGCGACGGGCGGGCACAAGTGGCTGTGCAGCCCCTTCGGCACCGGCTTCACCTACGTCCGCCGCGAGCTGGTGACGCAGCTGGAGCCGCGCGTGGTGGGGTGGACGGCGATGGCGGGGACGCTGGACTACAGCCGCCTCCTGGACTACCGCTACGAGTTCTGGGACACGGCGCGCCGCTTCGAGGTGGCGACGCTTCCCTTCCAGGACATCGCGGGGATGACGGAGTCGCTCACGCTGCTCCACGAGGTGGGGCCGGACAACATCCGCCGCCACGTGCTGGGACTGCTGGACCCACTGGTGGAGTGGCTCCACTCGACGGGCGCGGCGGAGATCGTGAGCGACCTGCGCCCCGAGCACCGCAGCGGGATCTTCTGCTTCCGCCCGCCGGACGCGGAGGGCGCGTTCCGGGCGCTGGGTCGGGCGGGCGTGAACTGCGTGCTGCGCGAGGGCGCCGTCCGCATCTCGCCACACCTCTACAACACCGAAGACGACATCGCCGTGGTGATGGAAGTCCTTTCCCGTCCGGAGTCCTGGTGAGGAGCGCCGTGGACGAGACGACCGCGCTGGTGGAGGCGGTCCGCGAAGAGTTCGCGCCCGACCCCCGCATCGCCGTGTTCGAGGTGTCGCTGGAGGTGGATGGGGACGCCGTCGCGCTGGTGGGCGTCACCTCCGAGGCCAGCGCGGCGGACGAGCTGCGGCTGCGCATCGCGGGGCTCACCGGGTGGCGCGAGGTGCGCGACGAGGTGCAGCGCCTCCCGGACACGGGTCCGGAGGAGATGGTGCACGCGCTCGTCACCTCCGCCGTCGCGCCGATGCTCTCCGGCCCCGCCGTCCGCGAGACCCAGATCTCGCAGACGGTGCTGGGGAACCGGCTGGTGGTGCTGCGCAGGGTGGGCCGCTGGCTCCAGTGCCGCGCGTACGACGGCTACATCGGTTGGATCCACGCGGGCTACCTGGCGCTCCAGCACGAGCACGAGGCCCGCTCCTGGGAGGTCGGCGGCGCGGGCGAGCCGTGGATCTCGCTCGGCTCCGAGGTCATCGGGCACGACGGCGAACGCATCATCTTCCTCCCCTGGGGCGCGCGCGTGATCCGCGAGCCGGACGGGCTGGTGCGCCTCCCCGACGGCCGCATGGGCGTCCCACACGGCGACATCTTCCCCGCCGCGCTGCGCCCCATCTCCTTCCCCGCGGCGGGCGAGGCGATGTGCGAGACGGCATCGCGCTGGCTCGGCGCCCCCTACCTTTGGGGCGGGGTGACGATGGGCGGCGTCGACTGCTCCGGCTTCGTGCAGGCGCTCCACCGTCTCCACGGCACCACCCTCCCCCGCGACTCGGACCAGCAGTCGCGCAGCGGCGCCCAGATCGATCCCGGCGAGGAGTTCTCGCAGCTCAGGGCCGGCGACCTCCTCTTCTTCGCGGAGGACTCCGGCGGGCGCGTGACGCACGTCACCATGTCCACGGGTGGCTCGCAGATCATCCACTCGTCGCTGGGGAACGGCGGCGTCGCGCGCAACGACATGATGGGCCGCCGCAACTACGAACGAGAGCTGCGCCGCATCTTCGTGTGCGCTCGGCGGATGATCTGAAAGCTGCTGACTCGTGCACGTCATCTCGCCGAAGAAGCTCCGCCGGTTCTGGAGCATTCATGCTGACGCCGAGCGCCCGCTCCGCGCATGGCTCACGGTGGTGCAGTCGCGCCGCTACGCCTCTCCCCACGATGTTCGGCGGGATTTCGGAAGCGTGGATTTCCTGGGGTCTTGGCGCACGGTCTTCAACATCGGCGGCAACAAGTACAGATGGGTGGCGGATGTGCGATGTGACAGCGGCCGGATCTACGTGCGTGAGAACGCGCACGCGCTGCTTGGCGGCTAGCAATCCGCGGCCCACTTCTTTTGGTGGCGCGCGCAAGCTCTCCCGCGACGAGATCGAGGCGCTTCGGGACCTGCTGGGCATTCCCGCCGACTTACTTCGTTGAGCGATCAGACGTTCGCATGAAAAAGCAGAGGCGCGGAACCGATCCCGGCTCCGCGCCTCTCCGCGTCTCCGCGTGAGACCCGCCGTTCAGCCGCTCAGCGCCGGAACTGGGCCAAGCGCGCGCCGATGCGGTTCTCGGCCTCCTTGGCGACGGCCGTGCGCGGGACGCCGTTGGTGATGATGCTGAAGGCCAGGCGCTCGCCGTCGGCGGCGGTGACGTAGCCGGAGAGGGCGGAGACGGTGGCGAGGGTGCCCGTCTTCGCGCGGAGGTTGCCGGCGGCGGCGGTGCCGTACATCCGGCGCAGTCCGCTCTCGCTCCCCGCCACCGGGAGCGAGGAGCGGAATACAGAGGCCTCAGACGAGCGCGCCACGGCCGCCAGCAGCGCGACGACGGTGCGGGCGCTCACCCGGTCCAGGCGCGAGAGGCCGGAGCCGTCCAGCATCCGCGGAGGGTCCGCGTGGGAGAGCATGCGGGCGACGGCGCGCTCCCCCGCCTCGAACGAGCCCTCGCCGCCAACGACGCGGCCGACCGTCCGCAGCGCCTCGTCCGCGAAGAGGTTGTGGCTGACGTGGTTGGTCACGCGCACCACGTCGCGCAGCGCGGGCGAGCGGTAGGTGGCGAGGACGTGCGCGCCCGCCGCGGGGCGCCGCGCGTGGAACCCCGCACGCGAGAGCCCGGGCTCCCGCACGGTCCGCACTCCGCCGCGCACCCTGATCC
>JAUJMI010000317.1 GCA_030446945.1 Longimicrobium sp.
GAAGGGGATCAGGTTCACGAACGCGTTGAGCTCGCGGATCACCGCCGCCAGCTCGGCCGCCAGCTCCGGCAGGTCGGTGACGCCGTCGATCATCACGTACTCGAAGGTGATCCGCTTCCCCCCCGCCGCGTCGAATTTGCGCAACGCGTCCAGGAGCTCGCCCAGATCGTACTTCTTTTCGAGCGGAATCAGCTTCTGGCGCAGCTCGTGGTTGGGCGCGTGGAGCGAAACCGCCAGGCGGAACTGCTCCGGCATCTCCGCCATGCGCAGGATGCCGGGGACCACGCCCACCGTGGACACCGTGATGCGCCGCGCCCCCAGCCTGTAGCCGTGGTTCAGGATGCGCAGGGTGGGGAAGACCGCCTTCGGGTTCATCAGCGGCTCGCCCATCCCCATGAAGACGTTGTGGGTGTTGTCGTCGTAGCCATGGGTGCGCGCCCAGTGGCGCGCGCCGCGGAACTGCGAGACGATCTCCCCCGCCGTGAGCTGGCGGCGGTACCCTGCCCAGCCTGTGGCGCAAAAGGTGCACGCCATCGCGCACCCCGCCTGCGACGAGATGCACAGCGTGAGGCGCGTGGCGGTGGGGATCAGCACCGACTCGATCAGCTCGCCGTCCGCCAGGCGCCAGAGGTGCTTGGCGGTGCCGTCCACCGAGCGGGAGATCTTGGCCGGCGCGGGGGCGGTGAAGGCGAACGCCTCGCCCAGCGCGGCGCGCTCCGCCAGCGGCAGGTCGGTCATGTCGTCGAAGCCGAACGCCTCACGCTCGAAGACCCAGCGCAGCACCTGCTTCACGCGAAAGGCGGGCTGCCCCCGGCGCTCGAAGTGGGCGCGGAGAGCGGCTTCCGCCTCTTCGGGAAGGAGGCCGATCAGGTCCGTCGGGGGTGCTTCCGGTGTCATGGCTCCGCGCTGGCTTCGTACGGGTGACTCGCTGCCGGGTTGATTCCCCCCACCGGCCGCGGTGTTCCCCCGGGCATGCTTGATGCCGCCGCGGCCCCACGTTAGGTTGACGGGCTTCCGGCCACGCTCCCCCACGGCGTGGCCGGCGCTTTCCACCCCTCTGAGGTGCGCGTGCTGCTGACCGAGCTGCTGACCCCGGACCGCATCCAGGTGCCGCTGCGGGGCGCGTCCAAAGACGCCCTGCTGGAGGAGCTGGTGGAGGTGCTTCGCCGCGGCGGCTACCTGAGCGACCCCGCCGACGTGCTGCGCGCCGTGCGCGCGCGCGAAGAGGTGCTGAGCACCGGCATCGGGAGCGGCGTGGCGATCCCGCACGGCAAGTCGAATTCGGCGCCCGAGCTGGTGATGGCCGCCGGCGTGGCGCCCGCGCCGGTGGACTTCGACGCGCTGGACGGGCGCCCCGTGACGCTGGTCTTCCTCCTGGTGGGGCCGGAGTCGGCGGCGGGGGCCCACGTCAAGGCGCTCTCGCGCATCTCGCGCCTGGTGCGCCGCGACGCGCTGCGCGAGAGGCTCGCCGCCGCCCGCACGCCGGACGACTTCCTCGCCGTGCTGGCCGAAGCCGAGAGCACGTGAGACGCCTGCGCGCCTGGGCGCCGGCGCTGCTGTACATGGCCGGGATCTTTGCCGCCTCCGCCCAGCCCACGGTGCGGCTGCCGCGCCTGGGCCACTCGGACAAGGTGCTGCACTTCGCGGCGTACGCGGGGCTCGGCACCACGCTGGCGTACGCGGGCGCGCGGACGGCGCTGGGGCCGCTCCCGCTGATCGCGATCGGCTCCCTGTACGGCGCCTCGGACGAGTTCCACCAGGGTTTCGTGCCGGGGCGCACGCCGGACCCGCTGGACTGGGTGGCGGACACGCTGGGCGCGATCGCCGGCGTCCTCGCCGTCTACGGTTACTTCTCACGACGACGCGCCCGGGCGGCTTCCTCCGCCGCGCCGGGCGCCGATCCTTTGCGCCGATGACGGACCATTTCGCCACCGCATTCCGCACCGCCGCCGCGGGCACGCTCCGCGCGGGCGACGCAGGCACCGCCGCCACCCTCGCCGGCTGGGTCCACCGCCGGCGCGACCTGGGCGGGCTCGTCTTCCTGGACCTGCGCGACCGTGAGGGGATCGTGCAGGTCTCCTTCGACCCCGCGTGGACGCCGGAGGAGGTGCTCGCCGAGGCGCGCCACCTGGGGCCCGAGGACGTGGTGCAGGTGGAGGGGACGATCTTCCCGCGCATCGCCGGGCAGCACAACGCGGACATGGCCACGGGCGACGTGGAGCTGCGCTGCACCGGGCTGCGCATCCTGACGCGCGCCGAGCCGCTCCCCATCCAGGTGTACCGCGCCCCGTCCGACGAGCTGGCGTCCGAGGACCTGCGCCTCCGCTACCGCTACCTGGACCTGCGCCGGCCTGAGCTGCAGAGGAACTTCATCGTCCGCCACCGCGCGGCGCACGCGACGCGCACGTACCTGGGCGAGCAGGGCTTCCTGGAGATCGAGACGCCCATGCTGACCAAGCCGACGCCGGAGGGCGCGCGCGACTTCGTGGTGCCCAGCCGCATGCACCCGGGCGAGTTCTACGCGCTGCCGCAGTCGCCGCAGATCTACAAGCAGCTGCTGATGGTGAGCGGCTACGACCGCTACTTCCAGATCGCCCGCTGCCTGCGCGACGAGGACCTGCGCGCCGACCGCCAGCTGGAGTTCACGCAGATCGACGCCGAGATGGCGTTCGTGAGTGAGGAGGACGTCTTTCGGCTGGGCGAGGGGCTGATGGCGGCCGTCTTCCGCGACGTGCTGGGGGTGGAGCTGGAGACCCCCTTCCCGCGCATGACCTTCCTGGAGGCGCTGTCCCGCTACGGCACCGACAAGCCCGACCTGCGCTTCGACCTCCGCATCCTGGACCTGACGGAGGCGCTGGCCGGCGCCGACTTCCGCCTCTTCCAGGCGATCGAGGGAACGGCCCAGCGCATCCGCGGCATCCGCGTCCCCGGCGGCGCGCGCCTCTCGCGCAAGGAGCTGGACGAGCTTCAGGAAGTGGCGAAGCGCGGCGGCGCGGCGGGCGCGCTGTGGGTCAAGCGCGGCGACGAAGGGGTGTCCGGCCAGTTCGCCAAGGCGCTGACCGGGGACGTGCTGGAGTCGTTCCTCGGGGCGAGCGGGCTGGAGGCCGGCGACCTGTTCGTGGCCGTCGTGGGCCACTTCCGCTCCGCTCCCGACGCAGCATCCGGGACGGACGACGCGACCGCTTCACCGCTGGAGGGCGCGCTGGACGAGCTGCGCCGCCACCTGGCGCGCAAGATGGACCTGGTGGACGAGACGAAGCACGCCTGGCTCTGGGTGACGGAGTTCCCGCTCTTCGACTGGGACGCGGAGCATGGGCGGCTGGTGTACGCGCACAACCCGTTCAGCATGCCGCACCCGGCCGACCTCCCGATCTTCCTGGATGCGTCGAAGAACGGCGCTCCCACGGGCGCGGAGGCGCGGGCCCTGTACGCGCGCGGCCTGCGCTCGCGCGCGTACGACGCGGTGTGCAACGGCGCGGAGATGGCGAGCGGCTCGGTGCGCATCCACATCCCCGAGCTGCAGCGCTCCGTCTTCGCGGCCATGGGGATCGGCGAGGAGGAGGCGGAGGCGAAGTTCGGGTTCCTGCTGGAGGCGTACCGCTTCGGCGCGCCGCCGCACGCGGGCTTCGCCTTCGGCTTCGACCGTCTGGTGATGCTCCTCGCGGGCGTCACCTCCATCCGCGACGTCGTCGCTTTCCCCAAGACGACCAGCGCCCGCGCTCTTTTCGAAGGCGCCCCGGTGAAGCTCGGTGAGGGTCAGTTGAGGGAAGCGAACATACAGGTGCGTGGGACGTAATAAGGGAAGTGCCTGGTGCCTGGTGCCTGGGGGAGCGGGGGGCACGGGCGTGGGGAGGGTGTGGGGCCGCCCCGATCAGGGGTGGTGCGCGGAGCGGGGATCCGGACGGGGGAAGGGTGGGCAGACACGCAGGTCTGCCCCTACCACGGTTCGCCGTGCGCGAGGGCGGCGGTGCGGGGGCGGGCACGGGCGCGATGGATCGCCCCTACGATGTCGGCGCGGCGGGCGGCAGTCGAGGCAGGGAAAGGGTGGACGCGATGAATCGCGCCCCTACGATGGGCGGAGCCGCGCCGGGGGACTTCGCGTGGTTCCAGCGGCCTTCATTCGCTCCTGGCTCTCAGCCCCGACGCGTTCGCAACGGCAAGAAAATCGCGCACCCGTCGTTACCGGGCACTTGGCACTAGGCACTTCAGTTTCTCCATCAACGCCGCAGCATTCCTGAATGGCTGATACTTCCGCGCCGGTCCAGCACCGGCTTCCCGCCGAAGGGGCGGACCCGCTCGCGCTGGGCGGGGTGAACGACGCGAACCTCACCGAGCTCGGGCGCGTGTCCGGGCTGCGCGTGGTGCTGCGCGGCGACCACCTCCTCCTCAGCGGGCGCCTGGAGGACGTGGAGCGCACCGTCCCGGTCGCGCAGCACATGATCCAGATGGCGCGAACCGGGGTGCCCTTTGGCACCGACGACGTGGCGCGCTTCTTCGACGCGTCCCGCTCCGGGAACGGGGTGGGGAAGCTGGCCGATCCGGGGCGCGTCGTCGTCCCGGGGGTGCGGCGCGCCATCACGCCCAAGTCCGAGGGGCAGGCGGCGTACCTCCAGAACATCGACGAGAACGACATCACCGTGGGGATCGGACCGGCGGGGACCGGGAAGACCTACCTGGCCGTCGCCATGGCGGTGGACGCGCTCTTCAAGAAGCGGGTGAAGCGCATCATCCTGGCGCGCCCGGCCGTGGAAGCGGGTGAGAACCTTGGCTTCCTCCCGGGCGACCTGCAGGAGAAGATCGATCCCTACCTGCGCCCGCTGTACGACGCGCTGGAGGACATGATCCCGCCCGACCGGC
>JAUJMI010000318.1 GCA_030446945.1 Longimicrobium sp.
GGGCCAGCCCGCCGATCCCGCCGATCTGGATGGCGATGCTGCTGAAGTTGGCGAACCCGCACAGCGCATAGGTCGCGATCACGATGGCGCGCGCCGAAAGCTGCTCCCCGCTCTGCAGCATCTCCGCCAGGTGCAAATAGGCCACGAACTCGTTGAGCGCCGTCTTCTCGCCGATCAGCGTGCCCACCGCCTGGGCATCTTGCCAGGGCGTGCCCATCAGCCACGCAAGGGGAGCCCCGATCCACCCGAGGATCTTTTGGATGGTGACCTCCATCCCAAAGAGCCCGAATACACCCTGCACGATCCCGTTGAAGAGCGCCAGCAGGGCGATGAAAGCCATCAGCATGGCGGCCACGTTCAGCGCCAGGCTCAGCCCCTCGCTGGCGCCGCGCGCCGCCGCGTCCACCGCGTTGGCGTCTACCTTTTCCAGCTCGATGCGCATCGCGCCGCGGGTGGGCGACTCCTCGGTCTCCGGGTACATGATCTTGGAGATGGCCAGCGCGGCGGGGGCCGACATCACGGACGCCGCGATCAGGTGCCCGGCGATGTTGGGGAAGTACGTCATCAGCATCCCCACGTACGCCGCCATCACGCCGCCCGCCACGGTCGCGAAGCCGCCGGTCATCACCGAATGCAGCTCGCTCCTGGTCATCGTCTTCACGAACGGCTTCACCAGGAGCGGGGCCTCCGTCTGGCCCAGGAAGATGTTGCCGGCGGCCGAGAGGCTTTCCGACCCGGAAGTCCCCATCGTGCGGATCATCACCCACGCGAACCCCCGCACCAGCAGCTGCATGACCCCGAAGTAGTACAGCAGGGTCATCAGGCTGGAGAAGAAGATGATGGTGGGCAGCACGTTGAAGGCGAAGAACGCCCCCGTGTTCGCCCACCTCCCCGTGGCGGCGATGGGGGCCATGGGGCCGGCGGCCGGCCCGATCGGCACGTTGTTCATCACCAGGTTGCCGAAGACGAAGCGCGCGCCCTCGCCGGTGTACCCCAGGAGCGTGGTGAACATCTCGTTGAGCCGCTCGAACACCCACCGGCCGGGGTACGTCTTCAGGATCAGCAACGCGAAGACGAGCTGCAGGGCGACGCCCCAGAGCACCACGCGCCAGGCCACCGCCCGGCGGTTCACGCTCATCCCCCACGCCATGGCGATGAACACCAGGAGCCCCAGGAGGCTGACGGCGCGCTCGGCGAAGGTGCCCCCCTGCGCTTCCTCACGCGCCACGCGGGCGCGCTGCGCGGCGGACACGTCGCTCGCGACGGCGGGGCCCGGCTGCGCGTTTTCCGCCTGCAAGCCGCTGGAGGGCTCCTGCGCCTCACGGAGGACCTCGTTCACGGGGCTCGCCGGGTCGCCCGCGGGTGGCGTCGCCACGGGGGGCTCAGCGGCGGGTGGGGTCGTGGGGGTGGCGCGCGCGGTATCCTGCGCCTGGACGTACCACCCGGCGGTCAGGAGCAGCGCCGCGGTGAGCCAGAGCGGCAGCAGCCACTTCAGTCGCGTTCTCTTGCGGGGGGGCATGGGGCGGGATGGCAGGGTGAGGAGCACCCGCCGCGGCGCTCGGGGCGAACGCGGCGGGCAGGAGTGGATGGAACGACATTCTACCGGGCGCCGCGGCTTCTCGCCACAGTGGCCCCTCAGCGGCGTGGCGCCTGCTCGGCGGCCGCGCGCTCCGCCATGGCGGGGGGCACGATCTCCCAGTTCTTCCTGAACACCTGCTCGGGCGTGATGGCGCCGCGCCGCTCGATCTCCTCGATCAGCAGCTCGCGGATTCCCTGGTCGCGGTCGTACACCACCGACGCGTCGATCAGCATGGAGAACCCTCCGCTCCCGCTCGCGCGGTAGTTGTTGAGCGCCAGGGTGAAGCTGTCCGCCGCCGCCACGTCGCGCCCGTTCCTGCGCAGCCGCGTCACGCGCTGGCCGACCGGCCTCGACAGGTCGAGCGTGTAGTCGACGCCGCTCACCACGTCGAAGTTGTAGCCGGGGGCGGCCGGGTTCACCAGCTTCTCGCAGCGGACGGCGGGGCAGGGCAGGTAGTACTCCGCGCTCTTTTCGATGAACGCCCGCAGCTGCGCGCCCGACACGCGCACGGCCTTGAGCGTGTTGTCGTACAGGTACAGCCCCGCCACGTCCGCCACGGTGATGGGCCCCGCAGGGATGCGCGCATCCAGCGAGAACGCCGCCGCCGCCGACAGCTCGGCGCCCGAGGCGCGCATCTGAACGTCGTTGATCAGGTCCAGGATCGCCGTGTCCTCCGCCCGCGAGCGCGCCGCCGACCCCTCGGCGGACGAGGTGCCGAGGCGGCGCGCCACGTACTCGCGCGTCCGCTGGTGCGCCGTCGCCAGCGCCGCCTCGAATGGGGGAGACGTCGCGCCCTTGGCTGGGCGCAGGATGCGTCCGCGCTTGCCCGCCACGCGCCACCCGGCCGCGCCGCGCTCCAGGTCCAGCTCGGCAACGGCCAGCGAGGTCCCCCAGTTCTTGGCCTGCATCACCAGCACCCCGCTGATGGTGGTGTCCGCCACCTCGCGGTGCGAGTGCCCCATCAGGATCAGGTCGATCCCGGGGACCTCGCGCGCCATCGCCGCCGCCACGTTCTCGGTGGGGACGCCGGTGGCCGCGGTGTCGTAGCTCGACCCCTCCAGCCCGCTGTGCGCCGCCACGACAACCACGTCGGCGCCCTGCCGCCTCATCTCCGCCACCGCCGGACGCACGGAGGCCACGATGTCGCGGAAGTCCAGCCGCCCGCGCACGTTGTCGCGGTCCCAGATGGCCACCCCCGGCGGCGTCACTGAGGTGATCCCCACCCGCACCGGCGCGCCGCCCACCGTCCGCTCCACGATGGTGAAGGGCCGGTAGGCGTGTTCCGCGGTCCCCGCACGGTACGTGTTCGCCGAAAGCCAGGGGAAGCGCGACTGCCGCACCACGGTGTCCAGGTGCGCGATCCCGAGTTGAACTCGTGGTTGCCGATGGCGGAGGCGTCATAGCGCAGGAAGTTTATCGCCGCCGCCACCGGGTGCGTCTCGCTCGGCCTCAGGCGCGAGTAGACGAGGTCGAGTGGGTTGCCCTGCAGCGGGTCGCCGGATTCCACCAGCACGGTGCGCCCCGGGTGGGCGGCGCGCACGCTGTCGACCTGCGGAACCAGCCGCGCCAGGCCGTGGTTCGTCGCGCGGCCCGTGTAGTAGTCGTCGGGCAGGAGCCAGCCGTGCGTGTCTGTGGTCCCCATCACCACCAGACGCCCGGAGACACGCGCGAGGGCGGGCGGCGTGGAAGCACAACCGGCCGCCAGGAGGCCCGCGGCGAGCGTGAGCAGTGCGCGATTCATCGGAAGTTCGGGCAAGGTGTAGTCGGTGGACCCGTTTGGGCCCGCGCGTGGTACATGGCATGGGGCGGGATGCTCCGCGCCTTTGCGCCCGGCGCGGCGGTTCCGCTACCTTTGCATCGGGGGCCGCGCTTTGCAGGCGCGGCGAAGAAACCCGCACGACCCGCTCACACGATGTGATGACCCGCGCCCTGCTTCTCCTCCTCCTGCTGATCGCCGCGCGCCCGCTCGCGGCGCAGGTGACGCCACCGGACACCGCCCGCCGCCCCGTGGTGGACACCGCGCGTGCCACTCGGGTGGATTCGCTGCCCACCGGCCGCATCTCGCCGCGCGGCGCCTTCCTGCGCTCGCTCGTCCTCCCGGGCTGGGGCCAGTCGGAGATCGGCGCGCCGGAGCGCGGCATCATCTACTTCGCGCTCGAGGCGGGGAGCCTGTGGATGGTGCTCAAGTCGCACCGCAAGCTGGGCGAGGCGTACGAGCGCGAGGACATCCTGCGCCGCACCGGCGTCATCCCCGAGGAGCGCACCACCGGCCTCGTTCGCGCCCGCCGGGCCCAGCGCGAGGACTGGATCGCGCTCTCGCTCTTCTGGCTCTTCTTCTCGGGAGCGGACGCCTTCGTGGGCGCGCACCTGCGCGACTTCGATGCCCAGGTCGGCTCCGCGCCGGGCGCGGGGGGCGTGCAGGTGGGGGGGAGCGTGCCGGTGGGCCGCCGCCCGTGAGCCACGCCCCCGTCGGCGTCTTCGACTCGGGGATCGGCGGGCTGAGCGTGGCCCGCGAGATCCGCCGCGCCCTGCCCGCGGAGGAGATCCTCTACTTCGCGGACACCGCGTACGTCCCCTACGGCGACCGCACGACGGAGTGGGTGCGCAACCGCTCGCTCACCGTGGGCCGCTACCTCCACGAGCGTGGCGCAAAGGTGCTGGTCGTGGCCTGCAACACCGCGTCCGGCGCCGCCCTGGAGGCCCTCCGAGAGCACCTCGCCGTCTCCGTGATCGGCCTGGAGCCGGCCGTGAAGCCCGCCGTGCGCGAGTCCGCCGCCGGACGCGTGGGCGTGATGGCGACCACCGGCACGCTCCGCTCCGACCGCTACGCCCGCCTGGTGAGCGCGCACGGCACCGGCGCCACCGTGGTCGCGCAGGCGTGCCCCGGCCTCGCGGACACGGTGGAGGAGGGGATCCTGGGCGGCGAGGAGCTGGACCGCCGCCTGGAGCCCTTCGTGGCGCAGCTCCGCGAGGCCGGTGTGGACACCGTCGTCCTGGGGTGTACGCACTACGTCTTCATCCGCGACGCCATCGCGCGCGCCCTGGGCCCCGAGGTGCGCCTGATCGACAGCGGGGGCGCCATCGCCCGCCAGACCGAGCGCATCCTCCGCGAGCGCGGCCAGCTGGCCGAAGAAGGCGAGGGCTCCCTGCGCATCCTCACCACCGGCCCCGCCGCCGAAGTCGCCCCCGTGGTCACCCGCATCTGGGGCGACCCGCTCCCCGTCGAGCACGTGCACGTCCCCGGCGAGGAGCCGATCGCGACGGG
>JAUJMI010000319.1:0-1746 GCA_030446945.1 Longimicrobium sp.
CCAGCAGGATCTTGATGAAGGTGCTCTTTCCGGCCCCGTTGGCGCCCACGAACCCTATGATCCCGGGCTCCAGCTCCAGCGACAGCCCGTCCAGCGCGGTCACGCCGCCCGGGTAGCGGTGTGTAAGGTCCTGCACGGAGATCAGCGGCATTCGGTATGTGAGATTGGGAAGCGGGCGGGGTGCTCGGAAGGTGGGACGTTGCGGCCTGGGGGAGGTTTCGGCGGGGGTGCGTGAGTGCGTGAGTGCGTTGGCGCCTCGCGGGGTCCTCCCGCTCCTTCTTCTGTCCTAAGGGAGCCGCTCCCCCGAGGGCCGCGCAACCCACCGAATTTTAGCGGCGACCGAAGGATCTAGCCAGCGCGGCAAGGGCCCGGCGTGACCCGCCGGCCCCTCACAACGCATAGTAGATCCTTCACTCCGCGCCCTAGACCGCAGGCGAGGCAAGCACGGAGAAGCGCTTCGCTCCGGATGATAAAATAAACGGGGTTGGCTGTCGTTCCCGCATCTGGCTCCTTGGCCTGCTGTCCCCTGTCCCTGTCCCCTCTTTCGTTCCCCATTCCCCATTCCCCATTCCCCATTCCCCGCACCTCAGTAAATATACACCGCCGTCCCCACCGGCACCGTCCAGTAGATGTAACTGATGTCCTGATCCTTCATCCGGATGCAGCCGTGCGTGGCGGCCTGGCCGATGGAGTCCTGGTGCGGGGTGCCGTGGATCATGTAGCCGTCGCCCAGCGCCAGCTTGAAGGCGCCCAGCTCGCCCTCCACGCGCCGGTTGGCGGTGCCCAGCGGCGGAATGAAGAGGGTATCGCCGTAGATCACCTCCTCGTCGGCCGGGATCGGCTCGAAGCGGCCCGCCACGACCCGCCCGATCCGCTCGCCGCGCACCTCCAGGCGGCTGCGGTCGGGGAGGGTGATGGGGCGCCCGCGCTCCAGCCGCACGAGCTTCCAGCTGCTGTCGCGCGCCAGCTCCACGTAGTGCCAGTCGGGCGGCGTCCACACCGGGTTGGTCTCCTTGCTCCGCACGCGGCGGATGCCGAACGGCGTGGTGAAGTTCCACCGCGCCCCGCCGAACGAGAGCTCCGTCCCCTTGCCGACGGCGATGGGCGCGGAGTACAGCGTGTCGCCGTTGTCCATCGACCAGAGCCGCCGCTCGTCCAGCGAGATGATGATGCGCCGTCCCCGGGCGGTGCGCGCCGTCTCCTCCACCTGAGCCCGGGTCATTGGCCGTGCTCTCGGGCGCGTGCGGGCCGCGCGCGCGGGTGCCGGCGCGGTGCCGGGCATGGCCTGCGGGCGCGTCGCGGCGACCGGGCGCGCCACGGGCGCGCCCGGAGCCGCGGGACGGGCGGCCGGCTGCTGCGCGGCCAGGGGCAGCGCCATCGTGGCCAGCGCCATTCCGGCGAGCGCGGCGCGGAGTCGGTTCGGATGTATGAGTCGCATCAATAGGAGCACTACGGTACCAGGGGGCCGGGCGCGGGGAAGCCCGGCGCGATGCGCGTACCGCCGGGGAGGGCGTCCCTCCCCGGCGGAAAGCAAGAAGGGGATGCTCAGCTGTCCTTGCGGACCCGCATCCCCCGACGCATCCCGTTGTTGTTGTTCATACCGCCGTTGTTCATCCCGGCGTTGTTCATGTTCTGGCCGTTCATGTTCTGGCCCTGGTTGTTCCGGCCGTTCATGTTCGTGCCAGTGTTCATGTTCTGGCCCTGCATGGTGCCCTGCTGGCCCTGCATGTTCTGCCCCTGCTGCAT
>JAUJMI010000319.1:1846-4838 GCA_030446945.1 Longimicrobium sp.
GTGTCCTGCTGGGTCTGGCCCGACGTCGTCGTCTGCCCGTAGGTGGTCTGGGCGGCGGCGGCGCCGGCGCTCGCGGCCGTCAGCATACAGGCAAGGGCGAGCGTGCGAGTGGCGTTCATGGCGTCCTCCAAACGTGCGGTGAATGGTGGGGAGCCACCCTTCGGCCCCCGGGGAGAGCGAGATCTCTGGATGCAAAAACCGAACCGCTGCACCCACTTAGCACGTAACACAGAGTCCCGGGCGCGCCTGCCTGCGCGCCCGGGACCATCTGTTATGGGAAGGGGCTCAGAGCGAGGGCGAACCGTCTCCCTCCGCGCTGCTCCCCCCCGCACCGGAGCGCGGCCCAAAGGTCTCCTCGATGGGCGGATCGGCACGCTTGGTGTCGTCCGTCATCACTGGCCACCGGTCCCCGGCGGCCGCTCCGCTCCCCGTGGTGGAGCCCGCGCCGGTGGAGCCCGCGCCGGCCGCCCCGCTCGCCGTGCCGAAGCCCGAGGCGGACGATTCCGCGCCCGAAGCGGTGCCACCCGCGGCGCTCGACGTCGTCCCGGTGGTGGATGCGCCTTCGCTGGTGCCCTGGCGTGTCTGCGCGCGGTCGGCGCGGCTGTCCAGGTCCTGGCGAAGCCCGTCGAGCGCGCCCTGCACCCGCGAGATCAGCGCGTCCAGCCGCGGCTGGATCTCGGACACGAACTCGTCCACCTTGGGCCGGGCCCGCGCCCGCGCCTCGTCCACCTTGGGCCGGATGTCGTCGAGGGCCGAGTCCACCCGCTGGTCCAGCTCCTGGAAAGCGTTCTTGAGCTTGGGCCGAAGCTCCGAGAGCGCCGCGTCGATCCGCGACGCGATCTCCTCCAGCGGATCGCGTCGCTTCCCGGAGCCGGAGCTGGCCGTGCTGCCCAGCCCGTCATCGGCGCCCAGGCCGGGCGAGCCGTCGCCCGCGCCCGCGGCGCCCGGACCGGTGCCGCCGTAGCCCGGGCCCGTGCCGCTGAAGCCCCCGCCGGCCCCGCTCCCGCCCGAGCTGCCGAAGGGGTCGTTGGTTTGATCGGTCATCGAGTTCTCTCCCGTGCTGTGCGCGAATGGGCGCCGGCTGCTCCGGCGCACCCCGGATGGTACGAACCACGTCCCGCGTGGTTTCGCCTTCCGCACCCCGCATGCCGCGTGGCTCTTTCGCCCGAGGCGCCCGTGCGGCATTTATAGCACCCGCGCGCCGTCCATCACCTCCCACGCCCCGGACCCATGCGACTCCTCTCGACGCTCCTCCTGGCCCTCGCCGCGCTTCCGGGCGCGCTCCACGCCCAGCGCGGCGACCTGCTGGTGGTGGCGAACAAACAGGCCGCCACCGCCACCCTCCTCGACGTGGCGTCGGGGCGCACAGTGGCGACCCTCCCCACCGGCGTCGGGCCGCACGAAGTCGCCGTGTCCAAGGATGGCCGCTGGGCGGTGGTGACCAACTACGGCGCGCAGGCGCCGGGCAGCTCGCTCACCCTGATCGACCTGAATCGCCGCGCCGTCTCGAAGACCATCGGCCTCGGTGAGTACCGGCGCCCGCATGGCGTCGCGTTCCTCCCCAGCGGCCAGCTCGCCGTGACGGTGGAGGCGAACCGCGCGGTGCTGATCGTCGACCTGGACCGCGGCAGGGTGCTGCGCGCCCTCCCCACCGGCGAAGCGGGCTCGCACATGCTCTCCGTGTCGCCGGACGGGCAGACGATCTACACCGCCAACGTCGGCGGTGGCTCGGTGACGGCGCTGGACGTGACCGGGCGCGCCCCCGCCCGCACCGCCAAGGTGGCGCCGCGCAGCGAGGGGATCGCGCTGACCCCCGACGGACGCCGGCTGTGGATCGGGAGCAACCAGGACAACACCGTCACCGTGCTCGACGCGGCCACGCTGGCGCCGCTGGACACGCTCCCTGCCCCCGGCCTCCCCTACCGTCTCGCGCTGACGCCGGACGGACGCCGCGCCGTCGTCTCCAACCCGATGCTGGGCGCCGTGCGGATCTTCGACGCCGCCCGCTTGCGTGAGACCGCGCTGGTGCAGATCCCCGCCGGCAACGCGGGCGAGGGTGGCGCCGGCCCGGTCGGCTTCGCGCTCTCCCCGGACGGCCGCACGGCCTTCGTCGCGCTCCAGGGCCGCAACCAGGTGGGCGTGCTCGACCTCGCCTCCGGCACCCTCACCCGCTACATGGACGTGGGCGCGGGCCCGGATGGCATCGCGTACGCCGCTCGCCGCCGGTGAAAAGAAGTGCGTGAGTCCGTTAGTGCGTGAGTGCGTTTGGATTCGGAGCGCACTCACGCACTAACGCACCTGTTCCTCCCCCCAACCGCGTCCCATATTGTGCTTTGGGCCGGGCTGGCCCGCCTTCAACCTCCTGCACAGTGGCTGACGATGGCAACCGTTGACCTCGCGACCGGCGGCGCGCCGCTGACGGTCCTCAGCGAAGACGAGCAGATGTTCCGCGACCTGGTGCGCGGGTTTGCGGAGGAAAGTGTCCGCCCTCTCGTCCACGAGATGGACGAGCACCAGAAGATGTCGACCGACCTCATCCCCCAGTTCTTTGAGATGGGGCTGATGGGGATCGAGGTGCCCGAGGAGCACGGCGGCACCGGCGCCTCCTTCTTCACCGCCGCGCTGGTGGTGGAGGAGCTCAGCCGCGTGGACGCCAGCGTGGGCGTCTTCGTCGACGTGCAGAACACCCTCGTCAACAACGCCTTCCTGCGCTGGGGGAGCGAGGCGCTCAAGGCTAAGTACCTGCCGCAGCTCTCCGCCGAGAAGGTGGGCGCCTACGCCCTCTCCGAGGCCGGCTCCGGCTCGGACGCCTTCGCGCTGACCACCAGGGCGGTGAAGGCGGACGGCGGCTTTCGCGTCACCGGCCGCAAGCTGTGGATCACCAATGGCGGCGAGGCGGAGATCTTCATCGTCTTCGCCAACGCCGATCCGTCGGCGGGCTACAAGGGGATCACGGCGTTCATCGTGGAGAAGGGCTTCGAAGGCTTCGCGG
>JAUJMI010000320.1 GCA_030446945.1 Longimicrobium sp.
CCCCCACCACCACACTCCTCCACAAACTGTCCCCCCCCCCGACGCTGTGCGTATGGGTGGCGCGCTTGGGCCGCCCGACGCCCCAACCCCCCACGGGGGGCCCCCGGCCCCCGGGGGGCTGGGCCCCGCCGTTTCGTCTTCCGCGGAGGCCGCCGCCCGGCATCGCGACCTGCCCGGACAGCAGGCAGCGATCGCCCGGAGCGGTCGACTTAACTCGTTGTCATTGAACTATTTAGGCGAATCGGTTATATTCCGTAGGCTGTAACGGGCGCGGCAGCGAGGCACCGGCAGCTCAGGACAATGACGAACGGCATCTCTGATACGAGTACCTGGTGACACGGCCGGCTCAACGGCTTGGATGCACAAGGTGGCCCTTGCTCGCGAGGACACCCGGGCACGCAAAGTGGAGGTTCACGTTGAAGCACCACTTCCAACAGATCACAGCTCGATGGCGGCGCGCCCTCGGCGTGCTGGCCGCGGGCGCGCTGCCCGCGGTCGCGGCAGCGTCGCTGTCCGACGCGGAGCGCGCCGCGATCGCTCCGTCGATCGTCGCGGCCGCTGAGGCGATCCCGCCAGATGGGATGGGGCTGGACGTGTTTCCGGCACTGGCCCGCCGCCCGCTGGAGGGCGCGATGGCCGCCGTGCGCGCGGAGGTGAAGCGCGGGGCGTTCCCCGGTGCCGCGCTGGCACTCGGGCGCGGAAGCCGTGCGGAGCTGGTGCGGGGCGTGGGGGCCACCACCCGGAACGGTGAAACGGTGGACGCGGAGCGCACCGTGTACGACCTGGCCTCGCTCACCAAGGTGGTGGCGACCACCACCGCCGCCATGCTCCTGTACGAGGATGGCCGGCTGGAGCTGGACGCGCCCGTCTCGCGCTACCTCCCCGAGTTCTCGGGGGGCGGCAGGGACTCGGTGACGATTCGCCACCTCCTGGCCCACACGGCGGGGCTTCCCGCCGGCGCCATCCCGCGCGGCGCCACGCCGGAGGCGCGCCTGAAGTCGCTGGTCCATGCCCCGCTGGTGCGTGCCCCCGGCGAAAAGGCCGTGTACTCGGACGTGGGCTTCGTCGTGCTCTTTGCGGCCCTGGAGAGCGCGGCGGGCGAGCCGCTCCCGCGCCTTCTGGAGCAGCGCGTCTGGGAGCCGCTGGGGATGAGTGCCACCGGCTACACCCCGGGTGCGGACTGTGCCCGGTGCGCCCCCACCTGGAAGACGGCGGACGGGACTCCGGTCGCCGGCGTGGTGCACGACCCGACCGCGCGTGCCCTGGGCGGAGTGGCCGGCAACGCGGGGCTTTTCTCGACCGCGGCAGACCTTTCGCGCTTCGCCGCCATGCTGGCCGGCGGCGGCACGCTCGAGGGCGTGCGTGTGCTGAAGCCGGAGACGATCGACACCTTCGCCACCCGGCAGGAAGGCGCGGCCGAACGAGCGCTCGGCTGGGAAACGCCAAAGTCGGATGGCACCGGCCCCGTTGGGCGCAGCATGAGCGAGCGTGCTTTCGGCCACACCGGCTTCACCGGCACCTCGCTCTGGGTGGATCGCGCCCAGGGCACCTGGGCCGTGCTCCTGAGCAATCGCGTACTGGAGGCGGAAGGCCCCAACAACATCCAGAAGCTCCGCCGCACCGTCCACGCCCTGGTCACCGAGGCGACGGAGTTGGAATAGAACCGGCTTCTTCCGGGGCCACGAAACACGCGAGGGGGCACCGTTCAGGTGCCCCCTTTGCCGTTCTAGCGGACTCGGATCATCCGGTCTTGTCTTCCCGCAGCTGATCCGGCGTCGCGGAACTGTCTGGCGGAAAGGCGCTCTGGGGCTGCCGGGTGCGCTTGCAGCTTGCAGGAGACTTGCGCACTTCCAAAGTTTCTTCCCGCCAGCAGGCGTGATACGGCATTCCGCCTGGCAGAGGCCTCCAACGGTGCCGATCCGTCGATCTCTCCCACCCAGAGGCACCACTTTGACGCATGGATCCGATGCCCGGGGACACCGACGTGGATCATAGGCAGCAGAAGCTGGACAGAGGCGAGCCGGCCCAGCAGCGCTCGGATCGAGGCAAGGCGGCGGACCACCCGCGGATGGCTCCGCTCAAGCCGTACGAAACGATCCTCGCGCAGCAGATCGGTCAGGCCGAGAAGGAGATCGAGCGCCCCACCCGGCAGCTGTTGATATCCGGCTTCGCTGCCGGAATCGAGATCGGGTTCGGCCCCTTTTTGATGGCGCTGGTTCTGACCAGCACACGCGGCGTGTACGCGGACCTCACCGTCGAGCTGCTGCTGGCGCTCGCGTACTCCGTCGGGTTCATCATCGTGATCCTGGGCAGGTCGGAGTTGTTCACCGAGCATACGGCGCTGGCCATCCAGCCGGTACTGGCCGGGCGAGCCGGGGTGGCGGGGCTGTTGCGGCTGTGGGCGCTGGTATACGTCTCCAACGTTTCGGGCGCCGCGGCGTTCGCGGCCTTCGCCGCCTGGATAGGACCGGAGCTCGGGGAGGCCGAAAGCTGGGCGTTCGTCGAGATCGCCAGCAAGTACGTGGGCCATCCCTGGTGGTTGCTGCTGATCGGCGGGATCATGGCGGGGTGGCTGATGGGACTCCTTGCCTGGCTGGTGACGGCCGCGCGAGACACGATCGGCCAGATCGTCCTGATCGGCCTGGTCACCACCGGAATCGCTTTGGCCCACCTGCAGCACTCCATCGCGGGAACGGTGGAGGTTCTGGCGGGCGTGCTGTCCGGCCACGAGATCACGCCGATGGAGTTCGGCCGTTTCCTGCTCTGGTCCACGGTCGGGAACGCGATTGGGGGCGTGGTATTCGTGGCGCTTCTCAAGTACGGGTACATAGGACGCGGAGAGGAGTAGGATTCACAACCATCTCCCGTGGTTGCGCTCCGCTCGGCACCCGGCGCACGGAATTGCGGTGGGCAGTCGACTCGGGAACGCGAACGACACCGCCTCGAGCGCCCATGCGCAGCGTTTGCGGTGCTGAGCAAAAACGGAAGCACCCCGGCCTCCGTTCGACCGGGGTGCTTCTGAATCATGACATCATCGGATCGGTCGATGCTTCGGCGCTGGGATCCGAACACCCCCACCTCACTCGCATCCCGACCAGGGAACGATCACTTCACCTCCTTCAGATCCTGGTACTCGCCGCTCGTCCGCAGCACCACGGTGACGGGCTGCCGCCCGCGGTTGCGCCAGAACCAGCCATGCCGGCCGTCGAACGCGGCCACCAGCACGCCCTTGTCTCCCGCCTGGTTTCTGCCCTTTGCGTAGCCGTGATACGGCGTTCCGGGCTTGTCCGCGTGCGTATCGGAGTTCACCACGCCGCCCTCGACGGTCCACTCATAGCTGACGCGGGCCCCCTCGCGCATGCCCAGCTTGATCTCGCGCCCCTGCCCCGGCTGCAGTGCCACACGGGTAACGTCCGAGCTGGCCGCGGGGTCGGCCGGCGCCGCGGTCGGCGCGGGAACGGGGGCTGCGGGTGCCGTGGCAGGCGTTGCGGACGCGGGCGCGGGCGCGGCCGCGGGCGATCCCTTCGCGGCGGCATCGGCCGCTGCGTCAGCTTCCGCCTCGGCCGCGAGCGACATCTTGATCTCGCCCATCTCGGTGAGGCCCAGCACCCGGCCGATCCCCGTGGGATCCACCGCGTACTCGGCCGGGAGCACGACCGTCACGAGGAGGACGAGCGCCACCCCTGCGGCGATCGCGGTGGAGCGGAGGAGGGCGCGCGAAGAGGGAAGCTCGCTGCCGGGAGGCGTGTTCACGTTGTGCATGGCCCTTACCCGTTGCGGGTGACGAAGTAGCCGGCGAGCTGGTAGCCCATCAGCAGGAATCCGGCGGACATCACCACCACGTTGCCGGTGTATGCGTGCCTCGCGAAGCTCTTCGTGCGCCGCCAATAGCTCATCGCGATCAGGATCGCGCTGAGCGCCAGCAGCTGTCCGATCTCGACCCCGACGTTGAAGGCGATCAGGTTGGGGATCAGCCCGTCCGGCGAGATCTGGTACTCGATGATCTTGGTCGCCAGCCCGAACCCGTGAAAGAGGCCGAAGATCAGCGTCGCCACCTTGGTGTTGGGCTGGAACCCGAACCAGCGCTGGAACGCACCCAGGTTGTCGAGCGCCTTGTAGACCACCGACAGGCCGATGACGGCGTCGATCAGGTACGCGCTCACGCTCACGCCCGTCAGCACGCCCAGGAGGAGCGTCGTGGAGTGGCCGAGGGCGAAGAGCGAGACGTAAACGCCGATGTCCTTGAGGCGGTACAGGAAGAAGATGACGCCCAGCAGGAAGAGCAGGTGGTCGTAGCCGGTCACCATGTGCTTGGCGCCCAGATAGGCGAACGGCACCAGCAAGACGCCGGAGATCTCCTGGATGTAGCCCTTGTCTCCCGAGGCGACGCCATGTGCAAACGCATCCGCCGGTGCGCCGGCGAGCGCCACCACGCCCGCCAGCAGAACCAGCAACAGCAGCCGCCCGCCAGGAGCACCCAAACGTTTCGTTGCTACCATTCTCATCAGGATCTCCTCTCCATCATGGAAGCCATCAAGGCCTTGAACGAACGGCCCAGGTGCCGACGCACCCGGGCCGTTCTGGATCCGGCGCACACCGGTAAATAGTTGTTTCATAATAACTTAGCCGCTCGCAGAGTGCCTTGCCAGGGCGCGTCCGCGTGTGTACCCCATGTTTTCGTAGCTCTTTCGGTACTCACACCGGGTACGCCTATGTCCGCGACCCCTGCGCGCTACCCTGCATTCTCGTGGTCCCGCTCACGGGGTGCCACCCCTCGTCCGCTGCGCCCGCGCCTACTTCTGGCGCTACTACGGGAGCGCCGGCGGGTGGCAGG
>JAUJMI010000321.1 GCA_030446945.1 Longimicrobium sp.
GGGGGAGAGGGCGGGCGCGATGAATCGCGCCCCTACGCACCCCACTCCACGGTGCGGCGGTGCGGGCCGACCATCTCGCGGCCTTCGAGCTCGGCGATCATGGCGGCGAAGCCGGGGTGGACGAGGGGGTAGGAGACGCGGTAGGCCCGGCGAAAGATGTCGTAGATGATCTGCCGGACGAGTTGGGCGGGGATCTCCTCCCGCGTGTCGCCGACGGGCTGGCGGTAGAGGATGTACTCCTTGTCGCCGGAGCCGGGCGCCATCCCCGGGTGGTAGTAGGTGAAGTCGAAGGGGATCACGTTGCGCTCGCGCACCAGCCGCCGCAACCAGGCGCTCTCCGCCTCGATCTCGCCCACCACCCACGCCAGCTCGCCGCGGCCGTTGCGCTTCGCGTCGTCGCGAAACGCCATCGCCAATTCGCGGCGCAGGGTGCGGGCGGCCTCGCGCGAGCGGTACTCGGGGCGCACGGCGATGTACAGGATGAACCCCGCGTTCACCGCGCGCAGGTAGACGCCGATGGCGGTCCCCATCGGCCGGCCTTCCTCGGAGAGGGCGGTGAAGAGGTGGAATCCGTCCCCCTCCAGCAGCTCCATCCGCGACTCGGCGACCTCGGAGAGGAGGGCGCTGGTGGACTGGCGGTCGCTGGGCGGGAACATCTCGACGATCAGCTGGAGCGCCTGGCGGGCGAGCGGGTCGCGCTCGTCCCGGATCTCCACGATCTTGCCGTCACGCATGCGAGTCACCCGCGGGGCCGATGCGGAAGAGACGCGCGGCGTTCTTGTACAGCAGGTTCTCGGACTCGTCCTCGCTCAGCCCCAGCTTCTCGACGAAGCGGAGGTAGCTCGCCATGTCGCAGATCGGCCAGTCTGTGCCGAAGAGCAGCCCTCCGGTGCCGTTCGCGTAGGCCACCACTTCGCGGACTTTGTCGATCATCAGCCGCTCGAAGCGCTCCTCGAAGGCGCCCAGCGTGAAGCCCGAAATGTCTCCCATCACGTTCTCGTTCTTGTAGATCACCTCGGCCGCGTCCATCAACCAGGGGTTTCCCATGTGGCAGATGACGAAGTTGACCTCGCGGAAGTCCACCGCCGCCTCGTCCACCGTGAGCGGGTGCGTGTACTTCAGCTTCCCCAGACGGTCGTAGGTGTCGCCGGTGTGGATCATGACGGGAACGCCGAACTCCGCCGCCAGGTCGTACACGCCGCGAAGCTGCGGATCGTACACGTAGAACGCCTGGTAGCCGGGATACAGCTTGAGTGCGTGCACCCGCCCGCTCCCCAGCAGCGCGCGCAGCTCCGCCAGGCTCTCCACGCCCAGATCGTAGAAGCTGATCCCCGCCGCCACACCGATGCGCGGATCGTCTTCCACCAGCCGCAGGATGTCCGCGGTGGAGGGGCGGTCTTCGTTGACCTTGTAGCTGGAGAGGACGAGCGCGAAGCCGACCCCGTTCGCGTCCATCTCGGCGCGCAGCTGAGCGTAGCGCTGCTGAACGGAGGGAGGCTGCTCGTCGAAGTAGCGGTTCAGGTGGGTGTGGCAGTCTACGATCACCGGCGGTTCCATTGTGGGGAGGTCGTTCGCGAGCCCGTCGCGACCGCACGACCCATACCGGGCTGATCAAAAGAACAACAAGGCTGCGGCTGCAGTTCTCCGCGCCTCGCGTCCTCACCCCCGCGGCGTGAGTGCGGACCTCACAGGTCCCGTAGGGGCGCGATTCATCGCGCCCGCGCCCGCCTCCGCACCGCCACCTGCCGAAACGCGCCGGCGCCAAGTCCCCTCTCCCACGGCGTTTGTGGGAGAGGGTGGCAGCTGTAAGCTGCCGGGTGAGGGCCTACACCCGCAGCTCTGGCGCCGCGCCGCGCACCGCCTCGGGGTACCGCGCGAGCACCGGATCGACCCACTCCGCCAGGAACTCGTCGACCTGTTCCGGGGCGCGGCCTACGTACAGCTCGGGGCGCAGGTCCTCCTCCAACTCCTCGCGCGTGACGCCGAACGCGTCGTCGTCGGCGATGCGGTCGAGGAGGTCGTTGGAGAGGCCCTCGGCCTTGATGCGGTGCCCCGCGGCCACGGAGTGCCTGCGCACGCGCTCGTGCAGCTCCTGGCGGTCGCTGCCGCGCTTCGCGGCGCGCATCATCAGGTTCTCCGTCGCCATGAAGGGAAGCTCTTCTATCAGGCGCCGGCGGATCATCTCCGGGTGCACCACCATCCCGCCCGCCACGTTGTGCATCAGCAGGAGCACCGAGTCCGTTCCCAGGTACGCCTCGGGGACGGCGATGCGCTTGTTGGCCGAGTCGTCCAGCGTGCGCTCGAACCACTGCGACGCGGCGGTGAAGGCCGGGTCCAGCGAGAGGACGATGACGTGCCGGGCCAGCGCGTTCATCCGCTCGCTCCGCATGGGGTTGCGCTTGTACGGCATGGCCGACGAGCCGATCTGGTGCTCCTCGAACGGCTCCTCCACCTCCTTCAGGTGCCCCAGCAGGCGCATGTCGTTGGCGAACTTGGAGGCGCTCTCCGCGATCCCCGCCAGGGTCGCTAGGCACGATGCGTCCGTCTTGCGCGTGTACGTCTGCCCGGTGACGCCGTACACCTTTTCGAAGCCCATCTTCCGCGCCACCAGGCGATTGAGGCGCTCCACCCGCTCTCCGTCACCTTCGAACAGGTCCATGAACGACGCCTGCGTCCCCGTCGTGCCACGCACGCCGCGGAAGCGGAGGGTGTCCAGGCGGAACTCCACCTCCTCCAGGTCCAGCAGCAGGTCCTGGATCCAGAGCGTGGCGCGCTTGCCGACGGTGGTGGGCTGCGCCGGCTGGAAGTGGGTGAAGCCCAGCGTGGCGAGCGCCCGGTGCTCGCGCGCGAACTCCGCCAGCGCCGCGACGGTGGCCACCAGGCGCGCGCGGACCAGCTTCAGCGCCTCGCGGTGCTGGATCAGGTCCGTGTTGTCGCCCACGTACGCGCTGGTGGCGCCCAGGTGGATGATGGCGCGCGCGGCCGGCGCCTGCTCGCCCAGGTGGTGGACGTGCGCCATCACGTCGTGGCGCAGCTCGCGCTCCAGCTCGGCGGCGCGCTTCGTGTCCACGTTGTCCAGGTTGACCCGGAGCGCCTCGATCGCCTCGTCGGGGATGGGGAGCCCCAGCTCCTTCTCCGCCTCCGCCAGCGCCAGCCAGAGTCGGCGCCAGGTGCCGAACTTGAATCGCGGCGAGAAGATCAGGCTCATCTCGGCCGAGGCGTAGCGCTCGGTCAGCGGATTGGAGTAGCGGTCGGATGCCATGGGCTTTCTCTAGGACGGGACCAGGCGGGGGCCGCGCGGCCTGCGTACCGCCCCCGCGTTCGGTGGATAGGCGACGGCGGAGAGGAAGAGCCCTTCCGGCGGCGCTGGGGGCGAGGTCTCCAGCCCCTCGCGCTGCTCCAGGAGCGCGGCCATGTCCCCTTCCGGGCGCTCGCCGAGCCCGATGTCCACCAGCGTCCCCACCAGGTAGCGCACCATGTGGTGGAGGAAGCGGTTGGCGGTCACGTGGAACTTGAGCCCCACCCCCTCCCACGGCTCCCAGCGCGCCTCGGTCACGATGCAGCGGTCGCCGCGCTCCTCCTGCCCCGCCTTGGCGACGCGCAGAAAGGAGTGGTCGCCCACGACGACGGCCGCCACCCGCTCCATCGCCCCCAGGTCCACCGGGCGCGCCAGGGGCCAGCACCAGGGCGAGCGAAAGGGGGAGTCCGCCTCGGGCGAGAGTCCCACGCGGTACAGGTACGAGCGCGCGGCGGCGTCGTAGCGCGGATGGAAGCCGGGGAGCGCGGAGCCCGCTTCGGCCACCCACACGTCGCCCGGCAGCAGCGCGTTGAGGGCGCGACGCAGGGCGTGCGGCGTCCATTTGAGCGGGACGTCGCAGGCGGCTACCTGACCGGTGGCGTGCACTCCGCGGTCGGTGCGCCCCGATCCCACCACCTGCGCGGGCCGGTCCAGCAGCCGGGTCAGGACGCGCTCGATCTCGCCCTGCACCGTGCGCTGCCCCGGCTGCACCTGCCAGCCGTGGAACTCGCGCCCGTCGTAGTGGAGGGTGAGGCGGATGCGGTGGAAGTCGGGGGCGTTCACGCGGCGAAAGCTACCCGCGCGCGGGGTGCTGTCAAGCGTGCCTCAGAGTTCGCCGACAGCGGGGCTCACGCGGAGACGCGGAGTCGCGGAGCCGGGTGAGTCTCCGCCACCGAGCCCGCGACGCCCAGGAGCAGGATGATGGGCGTCATCGACAGCACCAGCGCGGCGGAGACGGCGTTCGGCGGGTTGGAGAAGCTCTGCATCGGACCGCTCCCCCCGGGCGGGTTTTCGCGTGCGAACGCCTGCCCTACAGTGCGCAACGTGCAACCGGGACGGCGGATCACAAGGATGCTGAAACGAGCGGTCCTGCTGCGCCACCACGCTTGAGCAAAGGCGTGCGAGCGGGTGGTGAGCTGAAAGGCGCGGCGGGCCGATTGACACGGAACGGCGCCTGCGGCATCATTCAAACAATCCCTTCAAACGCCGGTTCCGCCGCTTCCGGGGCCTCGCCTCCCGATGCAACTCTCCATTCGGCTCCACGATGCCGTGGACCCCGAGACCGTTCTGGGCCGCATTCTTCCGGTCATCGCCGGCGCACGCGGCGAGCGGCGGGTGGCGTACGCGCGCTACTCGCCCGAGACGTCGGTCCTCACCCGCCGCTGGAGCACGGCGGAGGGCGGCGCCGTGCAGACCGCCGCCATCGAGGTGGAGCCGGAGCGGCTGCACGCCCTCCTCGCCGACGACGCCATGGGCGACCGCCCCATGCGTCCGGTGGACGGCGCGCGGGCGTGGGTGCTCCGGGACGTC
>JAUJMI010000322.1:0-3563 GCA_030446945.1 Longimicrobium sp.
GAGGCCCGCGCCGCGCGCGCGCGGCGGCGGCCTGCTCGGGCAGGCGGGCCAGCGCGTCGCCGCGGCGCTCCATGGCGGCGGTCACGCGGGCCAGCGCATCCTGCACGGGCACACCCTGCTTCACCAGCTCGCCCAGCACCGCGAGCGCGACCGGCCGCTGCTCGGCGCGCGCCGCCTCGGCTACCGCGCGGATCGTCTGCCCGTCCACCCCCGACTCCATCGCGTCGGCCCCGGCGGAAAGCTCCGCGCCCGTGGGGCGGCTGCCGCGGCGCGCCAGGGCTTCCTGCGCCCGCGCCAGGCCGGCCGCGCGGCGCTCGATGGCGGCGGCGATGCGCTCCTCGGACACGCCCTTGGCCCGTCCCTCGGTGATGCGCTGCTGGAGCAGCTCGGCGGGGATCCCCGCCCGCGCGGCCCGCGCCCTGGCGGCCTCGATCCGCTGGCTCGCGCTCTCGGGGCGCTGTGCCTCCGCGGAGAGCGGCGCCAGGAGGAGCGCGGCAAGTGCGACGACGGTGTTCCGGTTCATGTCTCTCTCCGTTGGTTTCCGGGCGGCCTGGGCGGCCGCCGCTGCGTATCCGTCTTTAGGACGGGCGACCCCATGGCGCGTCACACCCGCCGGCCGCCCGCCGTTCCGGCCCTCTCCAGCGACGCGCGCAGGCTCTCGCGTGCCCGCATCACCCGCATCTTGAGCGCGCTCACGCCGTCGCCCAGCCGGGCCGCCATCTCATCGTACGACAGTCCCTCCACGTGCTTGAGCAGGAACGCCTCGCGGTGCGCGTCGGGGAGCTCGCCCAGCGCGCGCTCGACGGCGCTCCGCATCCGCTTCCGCTCCAGGTCGCGCTCCGGGTCGTCGCGCGTGGAGGCGAACGGTGCGTCGGGCTCCAGCGGAACGTCGCGCCGGCGGTGCTCCGCGAGGTAGTCACGGCAGCGATTCTTCATGATTCTGAAGAGCCAGGCCCCGAAGCGGTCCCGTTCCTGGCACTGGGCGAGGCTGCCGTACGCCTTCACGAAGCTGTCCTGCACCATGTCCGCGGCCGCGTCGCGGTCGCGCAGCATTCCGAATGCGTGGCGCAGCAGCGCGTCCTGGTGGCGCCGCACGAGCAGCGCGTAGAGCTCGCGGTCGCCGTCCAGGATCCGCCCGACCAGCTCCGCGTCCGTGAGCGTGCTCATCCGGCCGCCCCGCTCACGGAACGACCACCACGGCCGAGAGCCCCCCGAAGCCGTCGTCGGTGCGTCCCGGGGTTCCCTCCGGCACGAACCACTCCCCGTCCGCGCCGCGGTATGCGTAGCGGTGCACCCCGGGCGCGAGCGGCAGGGTGAGCACCCAGAACTCGCCTTCGCGGGACATCGGCGCGGGGCGCCACTCGTTGAAGTCCCCGCCCAGCGCGGGCGCCTCGAGCGAGGCGGCCAGCGGAATGCGAAAGGTCACCCCGCCGGGGCGGCGCTCCGGCACGACCGCCGCGGGGACGGGCGCCGCGGCACTCCCCAGCCTGCGGCTCACCCCCACGCTCCAGCTCCGCCGCGGCGCGTTGCGGAAGAGCGGATCGTTGGTCTCCTGCTGAAGCGACGCGTACACCTCCGTCCGCGCCAGCACCTGGACGCGAGCCCCCGCCCCCCACACGGGCGAGTCGACCGCTTCGGAGAGCCAGCTCCCCGCGTACGCCCAGAGCGCCCCGCCTCGCAGCGCCGCCTCCAAGCCGGCGCCCGCGTACGGGTAGTCTCCTTCCTCGGCCCTCACGTAGCGCCCTTCGGCGAGCGCGCGGAAGGCGGCGGTGCCCACGCTGGCCCGCACGTCGCTGGCGTGCAGGGTGCGCCGCGCGATGGCTTCGGCATAGCTGCTGGTGTGGTGCTGCACCCCGGTGCGCAGCTCCAGCCGCGCGGGGCCGCCCGCCAGCGCCACCAGCGGCATCGCCTCCAGTGTGAAGCCGCCGCCCCCCGCGTCCGCAATGGCGTCGCGGTACCCGTGCGTGTGGCCGGCCGCGTCGAGCCCGGCGGCGACGCGCCGCCCCGGTGTGGCGAAGCGCGCCCCCGCGCCCAGCGCGCCCCACGCCGGGCCTGCGGAGTCGAAGGGGATCCCTCCGGTGAGGTAGAGCCAGCGAGGACCCTCGTACCGGGCGCCCAGCGATGCCCCGGTGGAGGCGACGCTTCCCGGAAGCGTGGGCTGCGCGATGCGGCCGACGGAAGCATCCACGGCCCAGCCCTGCGCGGCGAGGGCGCCGGCCGATGCCATGAACGCGACGAGGGAGGAGACGAGGGCCGTGGCGAAGCGTGGGGGCCGGAGCGTCATGTCCGTGCGTGCGGGGGTGCGAGGTACAGCCGGCTGTTCGTGCCTCCGAAGCCGTCGTCCGCCGGGCGTGCGGCGGGGTCGGCCACCCAGCGCTTCCCGTCCACCACGAAGAGGTAGTCGTGCACCCCCGGGCGCACGGGGACCATCGCCTTCCAGACGCCGGGGCTCACCTCCCGCAGCTCGTGGCGGGGCTCCCAATCCGAGAACGAGCCGGCCAGGGCCACGCGGTGGGCCCCCGGCGCGTCGAGGCGGAACTGGACGTACATCACCTCCGCCGCGGCGTCCGCACGCGGGGCGGGGCGGTCCGGCGCGAGTGCGAGGGCCAGCACCAGGGCGATGGCGCCCCCCAGCGCGTACGCGGGGCGCAGCACCAGGGTCCTGGGCGCCCACGTCCATGCCAGCGCCGCGCGGACCCGCGACGCGAGGCGCACCGGCGTCGCGGGGGAAGGCGCTGGGTCGGGGAGGGCCCGCATCACCCGGCCGGCGAGATCGGGGAAGGCCGGAGCCGCGACGTACGCGCGGGCCGCGTCGGACGCCTCCTGCAGCGCCTCCAGCTCGGCGGTCTCTTCGCTGGAAAGCAGGGAACGGGGAAGCTCACCGTCCAGGCATCGATGGATTCGTTCCGTCATGGCGGTGTTGGGAAGGGTACCGGCGGGCTCGTGCGGCGGCCGAAAGGGAGGACGGCTCACCGGAAGTTTCGTCACTCTTCCCGGCCGCGAGCCGGCACGGGAAAGTTGCGCGGGGCGCACCCATGTGGTGCGAAACATTTTCGGAGCGTAGGCGGCGGCAGGGGGGATGAGAAAAGGCCCGGGCGCTGAGCGCCCGGGCCTTTTCTCGTTGAGGGATTCCGCTTAGTGGCGGATGCCCTGCTGGCTGTGCCACTGGTCGTGCTCGGCCTTGCACGCGGCGGCCGCGCGGATGCGGCCGGTGATGCCGCTCGCCTGGCGGGCGCGCTCGCGGCACTGCTGGTCGTGCCAGCGGTGGAAGTCCGCGTGGCGGGCCTCGTACGAGCCGCCGTCGGAGCCGTAGCTGCCGCGGTTGCGGTCGTCGTACACGCGGCCGTCGCTCAGGATCACACGCCCGCTGCGGTCGCGCAGCACGCCGTCGCGGTCACGGTACACGCGGTCCAGGTCGCCGCGGTAGCCGCAGTTGCGGGCGGTGTTGTGCGGGTTGCCGCGCCCCTGGCACCAGCCGCGCGGAACGCCGCGGCCCTCGCGGCGCTCGAAGCGGGTCTCGTCGCGGCGCTCGCGCTCGTACCGCTCCCGGCGCTCGCGCTCGT
>JAUJMI010000322.1:3663-4815 GCA_030446945.1 Longimicrobium sp.
CGGCGCTCGCGCTCGTACCGCTCCCGGCGCTCGCGCTCGTTGCGGTCGTCGTCGCGGTCGCGGCGCGCCTCCTGGCGCGGGCGGTCCTTGTCCTTGTCGTTGCCATGCCCCTTCCCCTGCGCCAGCACGGGCGACGCGGAAAGGATGGCGGCTAGCGCCACGAAGGCCGAAAGGTTCAGCTTGCTGCTCTTCATCTTTGATGCTCCGGTTCGGGATGGGTCCGCCGATTGGCCCGATCTAAGGCAAGCACGATGCCACACGGTCCGCCAACCGCCTAAACCGCAAAAGGTTAAGCAGAACCAGGCATTCCTGCGCAACTGCACCGGAGCCCCCCGTCCCCCCTGTCCGCGCGGGTGGACGCCCCCGTTCCGCCGCGGAGGACACCGCCCGGGCGGACGCTCGCCCTTGCCGCGCGTGCGGCGCGCCTGCTAAATCTTCACCAGACCACACGCCCCGGCTTCGCGCCGGTCCCGCGGCCCACCCGAGGCCGCACCTGTTCGCTTCTTGCCGATGGAGTGGATGCGATGAAACGTGCCCTGTCCGCGCTCGTCCTGGTGACGGCCGCGGGGTGCGCCACCGGCCGGACTGCCCAGCAGCCCGGCCCGCAAGCGCAGACCCAAACTTCCCGAGCCGCCCAGCCCTACCCCTCCACCTACCGCCCCTTCCCCTCCACCCCCACGCTGCTGCGCGGGGGCACGGTGATGACCGCCGCCGGGCAGGTGATCCCCAACGGCCAGGTGCTGATGGTGGACGGCCGCATCGCCGCGGTGGGCGCCACCGTCGAAGCACCCGCCAACGCGACGGTGGTGGACGTGACGGGGCGCTGGGTGACCCCCGGCGTCATCGACACGCACTCGCACCTGGGCGTCTACGCCTCCCCCGGCGTGCAGGCCCACTCGGACGGCAACGAGGCGACGCAGCCCAACACCGCCGAGGTGTGGGCCGAGCACTCGGTGTGGCCGCACGACCCCGGCTTCACGCGGGCGCTGGAGGGCGGCGTCACCACCATGCAGATCCTTCCCGGCTCGGCCAACCTCTTCGGCGGGCGCAGCGTGACGCTCAAGAACGTGCCGTCGCGCACGGTGCAGGGGATGAAATTCCCGGGCGCGCCGTACGGGCTGAAGATGGCGTGCGGCGAGAACCCCAAGCGCG
>JAUJMI010000323.1 GCA_030446945.1 Longimicrobium sp.
TGCGCCCCTCCCCCAGGTAGTTATTGGGGGAGGGGCAGCGAGGTGACGAGCGGGGAGGGGGCCCGCGACGCCCCGGAACCATCCGCGTTGTTCCCAATTGGGCGCGTCCGTTCCCGTGGCGGAACATGGCTGCTCTCGGACATTCCGTCCTAAACCAGTCAACCGCAAAGACTTAACGGTGTCTGCGCGGTGGGCCGGACCTTGCCACCCGTGTGGGGGCAACCGTCCTGTCCCCTGATGCCCCGGTTATGCCCCAAGCTTTTCGCATCGCGTTCGCCGACGACGACCCGGACCAGGGGTACCTGCTCTCAACGGTGCTGCGCGGCCGCGGGTTTGACGTGCTCCCCTTCGCCAGCGGCGACGAGCTGCTGGGGTGGGCCGAGCACGACAGCGGCCGCGTCGACGCCGTGCTGCTGGACAACGACATGCCCGGCCGCGACGGCGTGGAGTGCTGCCGCGCCCTTCGCACCCTGCCTGCGTACGCGAGCGTCCCGATCGCGTTCGTCACCGGGTCGAGCGCGCCGGAGCTCCACTCGCGCGCACACGATGCCGGCGCGCGCCAGGTGATCGGCAAGGACGAGACGATGCTCGAGCGTCTGGTCCTCTGGCTGGACGAAGCGCTGAGCGGACCGCGCTGAACGTTGCGAAGGACAGAGCGAAGGGGGCGGGACCGGATGACCGGTCCGCCCCCTTCTTGCGCGTGTGAACGCAGTATCAGGCGCAGACGTTGTAGCTCTCCACTTGCCACGCATGCGCTCGAACAGGTCACGGACGGGCGACCCGGCTGGGGCGCCGTCGCGGCCGTACCGCTCCACGACCAGGCGCAGGAGCGAGAAGGTGGCCGTGGCTGCACCCAGGCGCTCGAGCGTGCGGAGCTGCTCGGGGGAGTCGAACCAGAGGGTGGTAGACAATCTCGTCCACGCTGCACACCGCGTCCACCAGGTGCTTGGAGGGGCGCAGCCAGGGGACCTCGGCATACAGCTTCGGGTGGGGCTCGTCGAGTGCGTAGAGCAGGACCTTCGCCTGCTTCTTCAGGTAGCGCGGGTCTCCGAAGACGCTGTCCTGCACCAGGCTCCTCACCCGCTTCATGAACACGCCGGAGGTGAGCGAGATCAGCGACGACGCGCGCAGCTCCACCAGCCCCGTCACCTCGGTCAACGCGAGGTCGCGCAGGTAGCGCAGTCGTTGGCGATCTGCACCTGCTTGTGCAGCTGAGCCCGCGCGTACAACGCCGTCCGAGGTGCGGCGACCAGCGCCGCGATCGCCGCGGCGCACAGAATGCCCGGCACCACCTAAACCAGGATGTCCTGCCGCTGCCATCCGTCCTGGCTCTGCTCCCGCCACGCGTTCACCCCCAGCCCCACCAGCGACCCCGCCGCCGGCACGAAGAGCAGCCGCCCGGCCCGCGCGGCGATCCGCAGGGTGAACCATCCGCGCCGGGGCTCGGAGGGGCTCACGTACAGCGCCGCCTGCCGCGTGTTGGTGTCCGAGATCAGGGTGGCCGCGTCTCCGTGGCTCGTTCGTCTCCACCCCCTGATTGTCGTAGATGCCGCCCTCCATCAGCGGGAGCGCCGGCTCGAACTTCTTGTTCCTCGCGGCGCTCCAGCACGCCAGGCGCCCACTCGAACTCGTCGGGGAAGAGGATCGGCGCGAATCCGGGGGGGAAGCAGGAGGACAGGAACGGAGAGCGCCACCGGTCGCGGGGGCGGGCCAGCGCAGGGGTGCCGCGCTACCGTGCGAGAAGGGCGAGCCCGGCCGCGTCATGGAGCGACTTTTCCAGCACGCCCGTGGAGTGGCAGGGCTGGACGTCGGTGTTGTTGCCGGTGGCGCGGTCGACGACGGTGGCCTGGAGCCGCGTGTCGACGAGGCTCGCCGCCTCCTGCGGGCGCACCGTCGAGACCAGGGAGATGCTCACCCGGTGGGTGTTGGCGCTGATGCCGCTGAGCGTCTCGCCGCAGCTGACGTAGACGCTCAGGGCTCGGCGGTTCAGCATTCCGCGCGCGGAGAAGCTCGGGTTTCCGATGCGGCGCCGGGGCGGATCGATCAGCGTGACCTCGATCCCCAGTTGCTCGTACGCGGAGAGCAGGGCGCGCATCGATGCCTCCGGGCTCGCGGCGAGCGTAGCACGGACGGGGGCGTCGGGGAGGGCGGTGACCGTTCCGGTGCTGACCACCAGGGCGTCGGGATCGGTCGCGATGATGCGCGGCGTGCTGGCGGGCTCGGAAGGCGGCACGGCGGCGCACCCGGCAGCCAGCGGAGCGGCGAGGAGCGCGAAGAGGAGGGTGTGGGGAAGGCGCACGAGGACTCGGGTGTCGTGGGGAGAGCTGCGCGGATGCCGCAAGGTGCCTCGTTCGGAACGCGCCGACAAGGGACACGCCGCGGACTGGTCGACCAGCCAGCCGCGCTCGGTAACGCAGCACCGACTATGGGCAAGGCGGTCGAATTCGACCACAGCCTCCCGCCGCACGCACCCGCACACGCGTTCGGCGCGCGTTCACGGGCGTTCAGGGGCGGTGAGATTCTGCCCACGGATCGGTTCTATGAGGACGCGACGAAGATCCCTCGCTCGCGCAGGCGCTTGACGAGCGTGGCGCGCATCTTCGCGTCGCCGTCCAAGCGGAGCAGCGTTGGGCTCACCGGCGTCACGTGCGCGCCGCCCAGCGCCCGCACCCGGGCCGCCGTTTCCGCATCGGGGCAGTCGATGAGGACGGCGGGGGCGATGTGGATCGTGCGCGCGGACTGCACCCAGTCGCGCACCTGCCGCACGACGTTGGCGGGCATCTCGGCGCGCGAAGCCGAGCGCAGCGTTTCCAGCACCTGGTCGGCGGACATGCCCTGCTCGGCCGCGCGGAGGATCGAGGCGCGGGTCAGGCGGAAGAGCGCGCCCACTCCCGAGCCCCTCCGCTCCGCGATGCGGCCCAGCTCCGCCTCGGCACGGGGGGCGGGCGCGAGGAAGACGATCTCGAAGTCGGGCTGCACCACGACCTCGCCTCCGCCCGGCCCGGGCGCGAGCTCGAAATCGTCGGCCGCGCCGAGGAGGTAGCGCCCCGCGTCCGTGATGCCGAACGCAAGGCCGCCGTCCTCCGCACGCCCCAGCGAGGCGCATCCCAGCGGAACGAGCCGCCACGCGAGGAAAGCCCGCAGCAGGTCCCCCCAGGCGGCTTCCCACGCCTCGATAGTGCGAGGGGGGGTGTGCCAGTACCGGCCGAGGCGGACCACCGCGCCGTCCGGCCCCAGGAAAGGGTTGCGCGCCCGTGAGTGGAAATGGATGAAACCGTCTACCGGTACCAGCGCGCCGGGCGGGACGGAGAGAAAGGCGCTGGAGAGAGCCTCCCGCAGATCAACCTGCCCTTCGGTCGGTTCGAACGGCAGCCGCGCCCCGAAGAAGTCCGGTCCGTCCGTGCCGTACGGGGCCGGGGCGCGCTGCGGCAGCGCACGAAGGGCCGACAGCACGGCCCTGAGCCGCTCGCCCTCGCCCCCGTTCAGCCATGAGCGGCCGGCGGGGGTCGGTGCGAGGTGCAGCCGGTCTCCGGAAGCGCCGACCTGCGCGAACCGCAGCGCGGCGGCCATCTTCGCCGCCGCTTCCACGCGCCCGTGGGCATGCTCCGGGTCGCTCTCTCCCGCGCCGCCATCCCGGGGCGCGGACGTGTGGCCGCCGGAGGTGAAGCGCACCACCCACACGGGCACCGGCGACAGGCGCGCGGCGACGGCGCGCTGGGCGCGTACGTACATCGTCCGGTCGGAGGCGCGGAGGGCGATGGGCTCCGTGGCAGCCTCCACCAGCAGGGCCGTCATGTCGTCCACCCGAAAGGGTGCGGCGAACGCTTCCCGCGTCTTCACCGGCTCCGGGGGAAGCGGCGGGCCGGCCGCGCGGTCCGCGACCGCGGGAAGCAGCCCCACGAGCAGATTCGCGTACCGGTCCATGGAGACGAACACCAGCAGGTAGCGCAGTCCCGCGGCAAGCGCGGCGGCGAGCGTGCCGGGCCTCGCGTCCGAGACCAATTCGTGGATGCCGCTCAGCGGCACGCCGCGCGGATGGCGCGACAGCTCCGTCACCATCTCGCGCAGCGCCGCGGCCACGGAAGGAAACACCAGACGCGGACGGTCCTCCGCCGTCATTCGCTCCTCTTCCCAGCGGGCCGTCTCGGTGAGGGACTCGGCGGCCAGGAAGCCGCGCAGCCAGCCGACCGATGACGCCGCCTCCGCGGCCAGCCTGCGGTCCCCCGACTGATAGTAGCCGCGCTGCGGCGCCGCGATGCGGTGCATCTGGAGCGAGGTGAGCTGGTCCTCCGCGTACCCTTGCGGCAGGACCCCTCCCGGTGCGGAGAGGGGTGACAGCCGGTCCGCCGCACGGGCCGCTACCAGCAGCGGGCGCAGCTCCGGTTGCAGCGCGTACAGGGTCCCGCGCCCGGTGGGAGCGACCAGCAGCCCGGCGTCACGCAGCTCGACCCCGGCCTCGCCGAGCGCCTCGAGCATGAAGCCCTGCCCCGGGCGCATCCCGACGAACGCGCGTCGCGCCGCGGGCGAGAGCGCCTCCCATCGCGGCAGGGCTTGTAGTACCTCCTGCCAGTCCAGCTCGTGCAGCTTCAAGCGCCCACCTCCCCCCTTCGGTGCGTGTCCTTTCTGATCCGGCCAGGCGTCTCGCCAGACCGGCGGATACGCTACTGTCGCCCGAGTGCTTCGACAACCCGGCGGGCGCGCGGCTTCCGGCGACTCCGCGGACTTTCCCACCGCCGCGCCGCATCCTATATTCCCGCCCCGACCGACAACTCCGTCCGGCACCACGCGCCGGCTCGTCCGACCGCGGA
>JAUJMI010000324.1 GCA_030446945.1 Longimicrobium sp.
CGATCACGCGGCGCAACGTATCCGAGAAGCGCGCCTTCGACCTGCTGGTGCGCGGCCTCCCCGTGTCCGCCGCCGAGGCGGAGCGGCTGGGGCTGATCAACCAGGTCTTCGCCGAGGACGCCTTCGACGCGGAGTCGGACGCGGTGCTGCGCGACCTGGCGGAGCGCAGCCCCTCGGCGGTGCAGCTCGCCAAGCGGCTCCTGTACAACTCCGACGCGCTCGGCTTCGAGGCCGCCGTCCGTGCGGGCGCGGACGTCAACGTGGTGGCGCGGATGACGGAGGACATGAAGGCCGGCGTGGCGCGCTTCCTGGAGCGCGACGGAAGGGGCTGACATGGCGCTCACTCCCGAGGCGGTCTTCCCGTGGAAGCTGCGGCTCTTCTTCGCGGGCGCCATCTTCCTGCTCATCGGGATGTACCTCGACCGCCGCGAGCCGGTCATCGCCGCCATCGTGGTGCTCGCCATCGCCGTGCTCCTGCGCTTCGTCGGCCGCAAGCCGAAGCGGGAGGTGCACCCGTCGTGGTACGAGGAGGAGTAGGGGCGTGATTTGTCACGCCCGTGTCCGTTGCCGCACCCCCGCCTGCTCGTCAGGGATTGAAACACAGAGGCGCGGAGGAACTCCTCCGCGCCTCGACTGCGTTCCTATGCCTCCGCCGCGGCCTGCCGCTCGCCGGAGCCGTGGTCGTCCGTGGCTTCGGTGCGGACGGGGAGGCGGGCGGCGCGGTTGGCGGGGTCGCCGGTGAGGGCGATGTCGAAGACCTCATCCATCCGGTCCACGAAGTGGAAGGTCATCCCCTCGCGCACGTCGGGGGGGACGTCGCGGAGGTCGCGGCGGTTGCCGGTGGGGAGGATCACGCGGCGCAGGCCGGCCCGGTAGGCGGCCAGCGTCTTCTCCTTCACGCCGCCGATCTCCAGGATCTTGCCGCGCAGCGTCACCTCGCCCGTCATGGCGATGTCGTGGCGCACGGGACGCTCGGAGAGGGAGGAGGCGATCGCGAGCGTGACCGCGGCGCCCGCCGAGGGGCCGTCCTTGGGGGTGGCGCCCACGGGGAAGTGGACGTGGATGTCATGGTCGTTGAACGCCTCGTGCTCGATCCCGAGCTCGTCGGCACGCGAGCGGACGTACGAGAAGGCGGCGTTCACCGATTCGCGCATCACGTCGCCCAGAAGGCCGGTGATGATCAGGCGGCCGGTGCCGGGCATCTTGAGCGCCTCGATGAACATCAGCTCGCCCCCGGAGGCCGTCCACGCCAGGCCGGTGACGACGCCGACCTCGGGGCTGTTCTCCGCGGCGGTGGTGCTGTAGCGCGGGTAGCCGAGCACCTCCTCGATCAGCTCGCGGGTGATCGTCCAGCGGTGGCCGTCGGGGTTCTGCGCCTTCTCGTGCGCCAGGTAGCGCATGATCGCGGCGAGGGAGCGGCGCAGGTTGCCGACGCCGGCGTCGCGCGCGTAGCCGCGGGTGAGGACGAGGAGCGTCTCGTCGCCGATCGTCACCGCGTCCGTGGATAGCCCGTGCTCCTCCACGATGCGCGGGACGAGCCACTCGCGCGCGATCGCGATCTTTTCCTCCGGCGTGTAGCCGGCGATGCGGATCTCGATGAACAGGTTGCGCAGGTCGCGCGGGATGCGGTAGAAGTCCGCCGCGCTGCCGATGAAGAAGACCTTGGAGAGGTCGAACGGCGTGTCCAGGAAGCGGTCGATGAACTCCTCGCGGTTCTCCGGATCGAGCGTCTCCTCCAGCGCCTCGATCGGGTCGCCCTCCACGTTCCCGATCCCCATCTCGTCCAGCTCTTCCAGGAGGAAGACGGGGTCGCGGGTGCCGGCGTCGCGCAGCGCGGCCACGATCTTTCCGAGCTGCGCGCCGGGTCGTGTGCGCCGCGACCCTACGAGCTGCGCCTCGCCGCGCCCGCCCAGCTCCAGGCGCACGAAGGGGCGCCCCAGCCCGCGCGCGATTGCCGCGGCCAGCGTGCGCTTCCCCACTCCCGGCGGGCCCACCAGGCAGGGGATGGGGCCGCGCAGATCGCCGCGCAGCTCGGCCACGGCGATCACCTCCAGGAGGCGGCGCTTGGCCTCGTCCAGCCCCAGGTGCTCCTCGTCGATGGCCGCTTCCACGCGTTCCAATTCGATCCCGTCACGCTCCGATCGTTGCGTCCAGGGGACGGCGATGAGCGCGTCCAGGTAGGCGCGGATCTCGGACGCCTCGGTGGAGGTGACGGAGGTGGAGCGCAGCCGCTCCGCATCCCGCCGGGCCAGCGCGGCGATGCGCGGGGGAAGCTGGGCACGCTCCACCTTGCGCAGGACCTCGTTGGCCTCGCGCTCCACCGGGTCCAGGTCGCCCAGCTCCGCCTGCAGCGCCTGGATGCGCTTGCGGATCTCGTTGCTCCGCTCCCGCCCGCGCGCGGGAAGGGGCGCTGCGCCCGCCGGCGTGCCGTCCGCGCCATCGAGCTGACGCAGGTGCTCCAGCTCTTCTTCGAGGGTGCGCAGCACCACGCGCAGCCGCTCCCCCACGTCCAGCGCCTGCAGGACTGCGTCGCGCTCGGGGACCTTGAAGTTGCAGAGGGTGGCGGCCAGGTCGGCGAAGCGGCCCGGGTCGCTCAGGTTCATGCGCAGGATGCGCGGCACCTCGTCGGAGATGCGCTCCACGCGCGCCGCCACGCCGCCCAGCGTGTTGAGGATCTTTTCGACGAGCGGCTCCGCCACCTCCGCCGCGGCGGGGACCTCCTCCACCGGCACGGGGACGGCGGTGTAGAAGCCATCGGCGAGCCGCACGTCCTCCAGCCGCACCCGGCGCAGCCCCTGGAGCGTCACCTGCGTGGTGCCGCCGGGCAGGTTCAGCCGGTCCAGCACGCGCACCACGCTCGCGATCCGCTCCAGCGTCGCGGGCTCCACGACGCCGTCCTCGTGCGTGGTGGCGGTGGCGACCTCCAGCTCGGCGGCGGGGTGGGCGGCCAGCGCCTCCACGTTGGGACCGAAGCCGATCTGGAGCGCGGTGGCACCCCCCGGAAAGACCACGGTGCTGCGTATGGGGAGGACCGGAATGCGGTCCGCGGAGCTCGAGCTTTGCGTGGCTGCCATGGGTCTCAGCGGTTCACCTGGACACCTCCTCGCCCGCGAGGCGGCGGTCAAGCGCGTGCAAGAAGCGGGCGACCCGGCGCCCGTTCGTCCCCAAATCGCCGCGCCCCACGCGTGATGACGATCGCAGGTCCACGCGCGTCATCCCCTTGTCGTCCAATGAGATGCGGATGACCACGTCGTCGGTGAAGCCCCACAGGGGGGTGCGTGCCTCGGCGCGGATCGTCCCCGCACCGGCGACCTCTTCCGTGACCGTCCACCGGTGCATGGCGCGCGCCGTCTCCAGCGCCGCGCTCCACACCCGCGCGAAGGCGACCGGGTAGGCGCGGCCGCGCAGCCGCGGGTGGGACGCGTCCGGGCGGGTCTCCGCCACGCTGCGGCTGAAGGCGGTCCAGAGCCCCATTGTGTGCCAGGCGCACGAGGGTGGCGGAGCGGGGACGCGCGCCCCGCGTGAGGGGGCGGAATGTACGCGCGCGGCGGGGGGGCGGAAAGCGCGCCGGCCCGCGCCGCGGTACGGATCGTGCCCCCGGCGGGCACATCCGAAAACCCCGCAGGGGATGCCACCCACCCGCCTCGTCCGCCCGGAGAACCGATGAAAGTCGTGATGCCGCTTGCCGGCAAGGGCACGCGCCTTCGCCCGCATACGCACGTCACCCCCAAGCCGCTCCTCAAGGTCGGCGACAAGCCCGTGCTCGCCTACATCCTGGACGAGCTGCGCGAGCTCGGCGTCGGAGAGGCGGTGTGCATCACGGGGCACCTGAAGGAGCGCGTGGAGGAGTTCATGGCGCGCGAGTACCCGGACTTCAAGGCCGTGTACGTGGAGCAGGTGGAGCAGCGCGGCACCGGCGACGCCATCGCCCTGGCCGAGCCGTACGTGCAGGAGGACCTGCTGATCATCTTCGTCGACACCCTGTTCGACGCGGACCTCTCGCTCGTCAAGCGCCTCCCCGCGGACGTGGCCGGAGTGATCTGGGCCAAGGAGGTGGAGGACTACCAGCGCTTCGGCGTGATCGTGACGGACGAGCAGGGCTTCATGCAGAAGATCATCGAGAAGCCCAGCGAGCCAGTGAGCAAGCTGGCCAACATCGGCCTCTACTACATCCGTGACTGGAAGCTCCTCTTCGAGGGGATCCGCCACGTGATGTCGTCCGACCCCGGCGTGGGCGGCGAGTACTTCCTGACCGACGCCTTCCAGTACATGGTGGACCACGGCGGCAAGCTGCTGGTGGCGCCGGTCGAGGGCTGGTACGACGCCGGCAAGCCGGACACGCTCCTGGAAACCAATCTCCACGTCCTGGGCACCACCCGCGGCCGCTCCCCCGCCGCCGCCGACGGCGTGACGGTCCACGAGCCGGTCCACGTGGCCGACGGCGTCACGCTGGAGAACGCCGAGATCGGCCCCAACGTCACCCTTTCCGCCGGCGCCATCGTCCGCGGCAGCAAGCTCCGCGACACCATCGTGGGCGAGAAGGCGGTGATCGACGGCTGCGACCTGCACGACTCGCTGATCGGCAGCAACGTCCAGGTCAGCGGAGTACGTGGCCAGGTCGACCTCGGGGACCACTCGGTGGTGAGGGTGGGGTAGACGCGGGCCCTCACCCCGCTCGTCACCTCGCCGCCCCTCCCCCAATCACTACCTGGGGGAGGGGCGTACGCGTGCACCCGCGCGACCCGTCAACGGCCGCGCGGCACACAGATCCCGTAG
>JAUJMI010000325.1 GCA_030446945.1 Longimicrobium sp.
TACGACCTCATCTACTTGATCCCGCCGTCGTCGGTGATTGTCGTCGCGGTCGTGCATCACCGCCGTGATCCCGGGTACTGGGGGAACCGGCTTTGAGCCACCGGGGCCGCATCACCGGGGGCTGAAGCCCCCTGCTGGTACCGCGGGAAGGCGGTGAAGCCGGCTCGAGAAACGCGGCATTGGACCCGGAGTCCGCACAGGCGGGCTTTGTGCCGTTGTTGCCGTGAGTCCACCGGCCACGGCGACCTCGTCCGTTGACGGGTGCGGCATCGCAGCGTATCTTGTGAATGATTTCACAAGCTCGGGGCTGAATGTCGTCCTCCATCCGTTCCATGAAGAAGATCTCGGAGTCGGCGGTGCGCCGGCTGTCGCTGTACCTCCGCTTTCTGCAGGAAGCGGATGCGGCGGGTACGGATACCATTTCCAGCGGCGAGCTCGCGCGGCGCGGGGGGGCAACCTCCGCGCAGGTGCGCAAGGACCTGTCGCTGTTCGGGTCGTTCGGGAAGCGCGGGACCGGGTACTCCGTCAAGGAGCTGCTCCGGGAGATCCGCACGATCCTGGGGCTGAACCGGAGCTGGAAGGTAGCGCTGGTCGGGGCGGGGAAGCTGGGCTCGGCCCTCTTCTCGTACCGCGACTTCGAGGCGCGCGGCTTCCGCATCTGCGCCGTGTTCGACGCGGATCCGGAAAAGGTGGGCGCGTCGTGGGGCGGCCTCACCGTGCGCGCCGACGAGGAGATGGACCGCGTCCTCCGCGAGGAGGAGATCGACATCGCCATCGTCGCCGTGCCCGCGGATGCGGCGCAGGGGGTGGTGGACCGCGTCGTCCGGGCCGGGGTGCGCTCGATCCTCAACTTCGCGCCGGTTCGGCTGCGGGTGCCCAACCAGGTCATCCTCCGCAACGTGGACGTGACGCTGGAGCTGGAAGGATTGTCGTTCGGACTCAACGCCCGCTGACTCACTACTGAAGGCCGGATCCGCGTGGTCCGGCCTTCTGCTGCTCTCCATGTGGCTCTGTGTCTCTGTGTGACCCCGCTGTTCCTTCTCAGCGTTGCCGCCTCAAAGGGCAGCGGCTATAATCCGCGGCCGCTGGAGTGGGCGAAGCTCGCGTTTTGGTGTATCCACTCGGCGAGCCGCTAAATCGACCGTCTGCTGGGACGAGACATGATGGGCACGGACGTACCGGACGGTTTGCGCTTCGAGCACTCGGGATCGCTTGCGCAGCGGGCGCTTCAGGCGCTGGCCGCGGGTCCGCTGTCGACCGTGGAGGTGGCGGCGCGGGTGATGGGCATTACTGGAGGCGGACCCGCCGCGGCGCGCGCGGTGTGGGCGCTCCTCGGCGCGGATGCGCGCTTCGCCGTGTCGTCCGAGGGGGTATGGTCGCTGGCGCGGCCGGCGGCGGCGCCGGTCCGCAAGCTCCGCGCGGAGGAGTGGGTCGTGGTCGACTTCGAGACGACCGGCGGCTCGCCCAAGGGCGGGCACCGCGTGACCGAGGTGGCGGCGGTGCGCGTCTCCGGCGGGCGAATCCGGGACAGCTACGCGACGCTCGTCAACCCGCAGCGCCGCATCCCCAGCTTCGTCACCGGGATCACCGGGATCACGCAGCAGATGGTGGACACGGCGCCCTGCTTCCGTGAGGTGGCGCACCACGTGGGCGCGGCGGTGGAGGGTGCGGTGTTCGTGGCCCACAACGCGGCGTTCGACTGGCGCTTCCTCTGCCACGAGATGGAGATGGCCACCGGCGTGCAGCCGGCGGGGCGCCAGCTCTGCACGGTCAGGGTCGCGCGCAAGCTCCTCCCCAACCTCCCGTCGCGGGGGCTGGACGCGCTGTCGGTGTACTTCGGTCTGGAGATCGAGAACCGGCACCGCGCGCTGGACGACGCGGTGGCGACGGCGCACGTCCTGGTGCGGCTGATCGACATCCTGGAAGAGCGCGGCGTCCACGACTGGGAGGGTCTGGAGATGCTCCTGGGCGCGCGCAAGCCGAGGACGAGCCGCAAACGCTCGGCGTCGCCGCGCAGCATGGAGGCGGCATGAGGGAGGGGGTGCGGACGCGGACGCTCGGGAAGCTGCGCATCCACGCGTTGGAGGGCGGCACGCAACGGCTGGACGGGGGCGCCATGTTCGGTGTGGTCCCCAAGCCGCTGTGGGAGCGCCGCATCCCCGCCGACGAGCGCAACCGCATCCCGCTGGGGATGCGTTGTCTCCTGGTGGAGACGCCGGACGAGCTGGTGCTGATCGAGACGGGGCTGGGGAACAAGGAGGACGAGAAGTTCCGCGGCATCTACGGCGTGGACAATGCATCGGGGGCCGGGCGCCCGGACCGCGTGCACGACTCGCTGGCCGCCGCCGGCTTCCGCGCGGAGGACGTGGGGATCGTCATCAACACCCACCTCCACTTCGACCATGCGGGGGGCAACACGTACCGCGACGAGGGGGGCGAGGTGCGCCTCTCCTTCCCCAACGCGCGCTACTTCGTGCAGCGCGGCGAGTGGGAGTGGGCCCACCTCGGGAACGAGCGGACGCAGGCCAGCTACCTGCCGGACAACTTCGAGCCGGTGATGGCCGCGGGGCGGCTGGAGCTGATGGAGGGGGACGTGGAGATCGTGCCTGGAATCTCGGTGTACCGGACGCCGGGGCACTGCCCGCACCACCAGTCTGTGCTGGTGACGTCGGGGGGTGAGACGGCCTGCTTCCTGGCCGACGTCCTCCCCACCTTTGCCCACCTCCCGCTCCCGTGGATCATGGGCTACGACGTGGAGCCGCTGGTCACGCTCGAATCGAAGCGCGCCCTGCTGCGCCGGGCCACGGAGGAGCGCTGGCTGCTGGTGTCGAACCACGACCCGGTGACGGCGTGGGGGTATGCGGTGTCGGAGGGGAAGGGGATACGGCTGGAAGGGGAGTCCTGAGTGCTAAGTGCCAAGTGTTGAACAGCAGTTACTTAGGACTTAGCGCTTAGCACTTAGCACTCGCAGTTAAACCATCATCACGGACGAAAACCATGATCGATATCGCTCGCGACCCGAAGACCACGCCCGTCATCGTCAGCGCAGTGAGGACGCCGATCGGGCGCTTCCTGGGCGGCCTTTCCTCCCTTTCCGCGCCTGACCTGGGCGGGATCGCGCTGCGCGAGGCGGTGGCGCGCGCCGGGATCCCGGCGGAGGACGTGGAAGAGGTCATCATGGGTAACGTGGTGCAGGGCGGGGTGGGGCAGGCCCCCGCGCGGCAGGCCGCCATCAAGGCCGGGCTTCCCTCCGGCATCTCCGCGCTCACCATCAACAAGGTGTGCGGCAGCGGCCTCAAGGCGGTGATGCTGGCCGCGCAGAGCATCCGCGCCGGTGACACGCAGGTGATCCTCGCCGGCGGGCAGGAGAGCATGTCCAACGCTCCCTACTACGTCTACGGGATGCGCAACGGCGTCAAGTTCGGCGACCAGACCATGGTGGACGGGCTGGTGCGCGACGGGCTGTGGTGCTCGTTCTGCGAGGTCCACATGGGCGGGCACGCGGAGTACACGGCCAAGAAGGCCAGCATCTCCCGCGAGCAGGCCGACGAGTTCTCCGTGAACTCGCACCGCAAGGCGATCGCCGCGGCGCAGGCCGGCAAGTTCACCGAGGAGATCGTCCCCGTGGAGATCGCCGGGCGCAAGGGAACCACCATGGTGGACGCCGACGAGGGCCCGCGCGCCGACTCGTCGCTCGACAGCCTCGGCAAGCTCAAGCCTGCTTTCGCCAAGGACGCGCCCGAGGACGTGACCGACCCGGTGGTGACCGCGGGCAACGCCTCGTCCATGAACGACGGCGCTTCGGCGGTGCTGGTGGTTTCCGAGGAGTACGCGCGCGCGCACGGGCTCACCATCCTGGGCCGCGTGACCGCCTACTCCACGGGGGCCGTGGAGCCCAACGAGCTCTTCTTCGCGCCCATCCAGGCAGTGAAGCGGCTGATGAAGAAGACCGGCACCGGCATTCACGACTTCGACCTGATCGAGGCCAACGAGGCCTTCGCGGTGCAGGCGCTCGCCAACGGCCAGGGGCTGGAGTGGGACTGGGACCGCGTCAACGTCAACGGCGGCGCGGTGGCGCTGGGCCACCCCATCGGCGCCTCGGGCGCGCGGGTGCTCACCACCCTCCTCCACGCCATGAAGGACCGCGATGCCGAGACCGGCCTGGCCACGCTGTGCCTCGGCGGCGGCGACGCGGTGGCGCTTTCGGTGGAGCGGGTCTGATTACGCACTCATCCCAACCGACCTGACATGATGAACACCCAGCGTGGCACCCTCGCCGGAACCGGGCTCGTTGCGGCGAAGCCGCTGCGGCGCGTGATCGGCGTGGTGGCGTTCGCGGCGGCGACGGCGTTCGGAGCCAAGGTGGCGATCCCGCTGCCGGGGACCCCCGTGCCCTTTACGCTGCAGCCGCTCTTTGTGCTGCTCGCGGGCGGCATCCTCGGCTCGCGGCTGGGCGCGCGCAGCCAGATGCTCTATCTGCTGGCCGGCGTCGCGGGGCTCCCCGTGTTCGCGGCGGGCGGCGGCGCGGCGTACCTGCTGGGACCCACCGGCGGCTACCTGATGGCGTACCCCGCCGCGGCGTGGCTCGCCGGGCTCGGCGCGCGGGGCGGCACCGGGCGCGCGCTCGCCGGGCTGCTGGCGGCGCTGGCGGCCATCTACGCGGGCGGGCTGATCTGGCTCGCGGTGGTCGGGTCGGTGACGGCGGCGGTGGCGCTGGGCGTGGCCCCCTTCCTCCTGGCCGAC
>JAUJMI010000326.1 GCA_030446945.1 Longimicrobium sp.
CGTCTCCGAAGTGTGGTGCCGGGGCAAAGGCCGGAGAAGCGCTTCGCTGGGGATGGCAACCAGAAACAGATGCCGCGGTTCTCGAGTCGGCTTCAGCCGCCGTCCGGTAGCCCAGCCGGGCGCTTCAGCCCCCGGTGCACATGGGCGCAGCGGTGTTCCCGGCGAGCCCAGCTACAGCAGCATCTGCGACGCCAGCCCGAGCAGCAAAAAGAATCCGAACATATCCGTGAACGCCGTCACGAAGATGGAGGAGGCGATGGCGGGGTCGATGCCCAGGCGCTCCAGCATGGTGGGGACGAACGCGCCGGCGAAGCTCCCCACGGCCAGGTTGCCCCACATCGCCATCAGCACCACCAGGGCGAGCTGGGTATTGGCGCCTTCGTAGCTGGCCAGGAGGTAGGTGGCGCTGGCGAGGACCAGGCCCGTCACCAGGCCGTTGGTGGCCCCCACCAGGAGCTCCTTGAAGAGCACGCTCCACGGCCGCTTCGTGCCCGGAGTGAGCGCCAGGCGGCGCACCGTCACCGCCAGCGCCTGGGTGCCGCTGTTGCCGCCCATCCCTGCGATCACCGGCATGCAGACGGCGAGAAGCGCCACCTTCGCCACCACGTCCTCGAAGGCGTAGATGATGGCCGCGGCCGACGAAGCCGTCAAAAGATTGACGCAGAGCCAGGGGAGGCGCGAGCGCACCGCATCCTGCCAGCCGCCGCGCAGCTCCTCCGCCTGCGAGGTGCCGCCGAGGCCCAGGATGTCGCGCGTGTTCTCCTCCTCCATCACGTCCAGCACGTCGTCGAAGGTGACGCCGCCCAGCAGCCGCCCCGCCCCATCCACCACCGCCACCACGGTCAGGTTGTAGCGCGACACCATGCGCGCCACCTCCTCGCGATCCGTCTCGGGGAGCACGACGGCGGGGACCTCCTCCAGCAGGTCCGCCACGCGCGCAGCGGGGGAAGCACTCACCAGCCGCGCCAGGGGGAGGAAGCCCCGCAGCACGCGCCGCCCGTCGATCACGAAGACGACGTACAGCTCCTCCAGCTCCTGCTCCTGCGCCTGTCGCCGAACCTCCTCGGTGGCCTCCGCGGCGGTGAGGCCCACGGGGATCGCCACCAGCTCCGTGGTCATGATGCCGCCCGCGGAGTCCTCGGGGTAGCGCATCAGGTCGCGGATCTCGCCGGCGTCCTCCGCCGGGAGGGCCGCCAGCACGCGCGCCTGATCCTCCGGGTCCATCTCGCCGATCAGGTCCGCCGCGTCGTCGTCGGACATCTCGGCGACGACGGCTGCGATCTGCTCGGACTCCAGGCCGGCGAGCGAGTCCTCCGGGTGCTCGTCGGGGTCCATCTCGGCCAGCGCCTCGGCGGCGAGCGCCGGGTCGTCGGCCAGCACGCGCACCACGTGGGCGCGGTCCTCCTCGTCCAGCTCCTCCAGCAGGTCCGCGACGTCGCTGGCGTGCGGAACCTCGTCCAGAAACGCGCGCAGCCCCGCGTCGTCCTCGTGCTCGAGGAGCTCGCGCAGGCGTGCGACGGACTGCAGCTCGGAAGCGGGGGTCAAGCGCGTGCCGGGGGTGGGGCGTGACGGAGTGTCATGAGCCGCCGGAGAGGAAGGAGCGCAGCAGCTCCTCCTGGCGGACGAACATCTCGGAGTGCGTGCGCTCGGGCCCCTCGGGGTGCTGGTAGCCAAGGACGTGCAACACCCCGTGCACGGCCACGCGCAGCACCTCCTCCTCCGGCGTCGCGCCGAACTCGGCGGCCTGGCGGACGGCCTGCTCCACACCCACGTACACGTCGCCCAGCGGCGGCTCGTCGCCCTCATGCATGGCGAAGGTGATGACGTCGGTGGGCCCCTCGTGTTCCAGGTACTGGCCGTTCATGGCGGCGATGGCGCCGTCGTCCAGAAGCGCGACCGATATCTCGGCCCGGCCGATCCCCTCGGCCAGCAGGACGTGGCGCACGACCGCTTCCAGCCGCTCGGGGCGGACGGGCGGCGCCACGCCCTCGCCCACGCTCACCTCCACGGTCGGCTCTTCCACGCTCACCCCGCGGCTCGGGTGGGCTCCGGCTCCTCCGCATCCCGGGGGACTTCCGGGGCGGCGGCGGCGGAGGGATAGTCGATGCGCTGGTGGTACATCCCGGAGAGGACGCGGGCCAGCACCTCGCGCGTCGTGTGGATCTCGCGCAGCGTCAAGGGGCACTCGTCCAGCTGCCCCGCCGCGATCTTGGCGCCCACGATGCGCTCCACCAGCTCGCGGATCCGCTCGGGCGTGGGATCCTGCAGCACGCGCGCGGCCGATTCCACCGAGTCGGCCATCATCACCACCGCCGTCTCCCGCGTCTGCGGCTTGGGGCCCACGTACTGGAAGTCCGTGGCGTTGACGCGGGCTTCCGGGTCCGCGGCGCGGGCCTGTTCCAGGAAGAAGGAGATCGACTGCGTGCCGTGGTGCTGGGCGATGAAGGCGCGGACGGTAACCGGCACCTTGTACTCCTCGGCCAGCCTCAGGCCTTCGATGACGTGGCTGCGCACGATGGCGGCGCTCATCGCCGGCTTCAGCTTGTCGTGCGGGTTGCGTCCGCGCGGCTGGTTCTCGATGAAGTAGTGCGGCTTGGCGATCTTGCCGACGTCGTGGTAGTACACCCCCACCCGCGCCAGCAGCGCGTTGGCGCCGATGGCGTTGCACACCGCCTCCGCCAGGTTCGCCACGCTGATGGTGTGCGCGTACGTCCCCGGCGCCTCCATGGAGAGCCGGCGCAGGAGCGGGTGGTTGGGATCCGCCAGCTCAAGCAGCGTCTGCGCGGTCGTCACGCGCGTGAACCACTCCGCCACGGGAAGGAAGCCGATGGCCAGCAGCGTGCTCGCCGTCGCGTTCACCACCCCCCACAGCGCGGACCACCCGATCACCTGCCACGGCTCCGCGCGCTGCAGCCCGACCGCCAGGGCGCACGCCGCGTACGCGAGGCCCACCACGCCCGCCACGGCCCACGTTTGCAGCCGGCGCTGCGCCAGCCGCACCCCGAACGCCGCCGCGGCCCCGCCGACCGCCGCGGAGAACGCCGTCGCCGCTCCCAGGAACGGCGTCTGCCCGCCGAGGAGGAGCGCCAGCACGAGCGCCATCCCCAGCGCGAGCCGCCCCCCCCAAAGGACGGCGACCACGAGCGTGGCGAACGGCACCGGGATCAGCTCCGCCGGCAGCCCGCCGTGCGCCACCAGCGCCGCGAGACCCGAGACGGCCACGACCAGCACGGCGATGAAGGCGACGCCGCGGTCGTCGTCGTACACGTGCAGCCGCGCCAGGCGCAGGAGGAAGCCGATGATCCCCAGCAGGAGGAGGTTGTACAGGGTGGAGCCGAGAAGGCGTCCCGTGGTGCGACCGCCGCCACGCTCGTCGCGCCGCGCGTCGAGGGCGGCCTGATAGGCGCGGAGGCGCTCCTCCTCGCGCTCCCCCACCTGCTCGTGCGCGCCTACGATCTTCTCGCCGGCCAGCACGCGGGCCTTCACCGGGTCCACCGCCGCGCGAGCGCGCGCGCGGGCGGCGCGCGTCTCCGCCTCGTTGCGCCCCAGCGAGGGGCGGAAGTAGCGCACCAGCAGGAGGCGCTGAAGCTCCGCCGCGTCCGCGCCCAGCTCGGGCGGGAGCGCGGCCGCCGCGCCGCTGAAGAACTCGTCCGCCGTGCGCAGCGAATCTGACGGCAGGAGCCGCTCGCCCCCGGCCACCCCGCGCACCCGCACGGCGGGGATGCGCGCGCGGTCGGTGGCGCCCCGCGCGATCCCCTGCCCGAAGCGCTCGCGGACGGTGGCCTCGGTGACGGCGGCCAGCATCGCGCGCCGCGTGGAGTCGCTCAGCACCTCGACCGCCCCCAGCGTCGTCGGCACGCGCGCGGCGGCCAGGGCGCGGCGCACCGCCGCGTCCCGCGCTTCCGGCGGCGCGACGGCGAGCGAGCGGTCCACCAGCGCAAAGAAACCGGACAGGCCGTTCACGACGCTGTCGGCGGCGGTGGGGTTGAAGTCGTAGACTGGGGGGACGCCGCTGGCGGCCTCCTCCTGGTCGTGGCGCAGCTCGTCGGGCGTCTTGGGGATCTGGAAGGGGATCTCCGCCACCACGTCCTCGCGCGCCACCACGCCGCGCTCCAGCACCGGCGTTTCCGACCCGCGCGCGCCGGGGAAGAGCGCGGTCACCGCGCCCGCCGTGCCCAGGAGCAGGGCGAGGCGGAAGCCGTGGTGGCGCACGCGCCGGGCGCGGGTCCAGGTCGCGTCGTCCCCCGAGGGGCGCGGCGCGGCGCGCCGCTCGGGCCGGGGCAGCTCCGCGGCGGCGGGCTTCATCAGGAAGCCACCGGCTCCTGACTGCCGTCGGGCACCGACTCGCCACTGGCGGCGGCGTACGCCTCGATGATCTCCTTCACCAGCCGGTGGCGGATGACGTCGCGCCCGCTCAGGTACGAGAAGGCGATCCCCTCGATCCCCTTCAGCACCTGCTCCACCTCGATCAGCCCCGAGTCGCCGCGGTTGGGGAGGTCGATCTGCGTCTTGTCCCCCGTGATCACCGCCTTGGAGTTGAGCCCCAGGCGGGTGAGGAACATCTTCATCTGCGCGCGCGTGGCGTTCTGCGCCTCGTCCAGGATCACGAAGGCGTCCTGCAGCGTGCGCCCGCGCATGTACGCCAGCGGCGCGATCTCGATCGAGCGGCTCTCCATCGCCCTGCGCAGCCGGTCGGGCGGGATCATGTCCTCCAGCGCGTCGTACAGCGGGCGCAGGTAGGG
>JAUJMI010000327.1 GCA_030446945.1 Longimicrobium sp.
GCGGCTCCAGCACCTACCGCGGCGGCGGGCGCCCGGTGGGCTGGGAGCGCGACCGGGCCCGCTACGACTACCTTTACCCGGAAAACCGCGGCCGCGGCTACGAAGGCCGCTGGTTCTGACCACCCCCGCTCGAACGACGGCCCGCCCCGGAGCTTACGGGGCGGGCCGTTTCGCATCCCCTCAGTTGAGCGCCGCCGCACCGTCCAGGGAAGCCCCCCGCTACGGTTGGTTTCCATCGCCGCGAGGGATCTTATCGGCACGGCTCGTCGTGGTTCGGTCCGGGGTGCAGGATTGGACCGGCGCATCCCGCGATCACGGGCAAGTAACGCAATCCACCGGTCTGATCCTACGAGGTACCCCGGAGATCGACTCTCAAACGGGTATACAGCCCTGCTTTGGCAGGATGCGCCACGAGAGATCATTGTACGTGCGACCGCTGGCCGAACTATCACGGGAAGAAGCAGCTGCAAAGATCCTCACGGGCGAGTCTACGCCACCGGCTCGTAGCGCTCGATCTCCTGCAGCTCCTCCACCCCCGCCGCGTGCATTCCAGCAGGTGAAGGAAGCGGTGGCCACGGCGCATCTGCGTCCGCGAGACCGGATGCCCCCCGTGCGGCAGGTCGCGGAAGCGCTCGACATCGCGCCCGGCACCGTGGCGAGAGCGTATCGGGAGCTGGAACAGGAAGGAATCGTCGCCACCGACAGGGCCCGGGGCACACGCATCGCCGACCGGTCCGCGTCGGGAAACGCCGATGCCGCCGAACCCGGATACCTCGTCCCGCTGCTCCGCCCGGTGGCCGTTGGAGCATACCACCTGGGGATCACCGCGGACCAACTTCGGCGCGCCCTGGAGGAGGCGATGCGCGGCGTTTTTCAGGACGACGTTCCGGGAGGAGCCACGTCCTGACAGGGCGGCAAGCACGGGCGCTCCACCCCGGCGCCCGGCGGAGCGGAGCCCCGGCACATCCCGGCCAACGCCCTGGCTCAGCGCCGCTACGCCGCCCGCCCTCGCGGCGGCCTTCCGCCGCCGCGCACGCCGCGTCCGCCGCGCTGGTCCACGCGCGGCTTGCGGCGGCGCCCGGCCCGCTGGCGGCGCCACCCGTCCAGTGACACCACGCCGGGGCCTTCGTCCTCCTCGACCACGAGGAGGTCGTTGTTGCGCAGGGCGGACCGGCTCCGCTCTCGCTCGAGCTCTTCGGCGACGCGCTCGGCGGGCACGTCCCACAGGACGGAGAGGGCGCCGACGAGGGTAGCCAGCGTCTGGTCCAGCGTTGCGCCGACGGCGCCGGCAACGGAGCCGGACGCGGGAAGGGGGCAGCCCGGCCCCTGCGTCACGGCGAGGCGCTCACGCCCGCGCTCCAGCCGCACGCCCACGGCGCTCACGATGCGCCGCGCGGCGTAGCGCCGGCGATGGAGACGGCGTCCGCTGCACAGGTGGCGCAGCCGCTCGCGCCAGTCCTCGCCGGAGCCGGCGCTGTCGCCCAGGAGCCAAACGGCGGCGTACAGCTCGGCAAAGACGCGCAGGTCCAGCTCGCGGACGGTGTCCGGCGGCAGGGCGTGGAGATAGTCGAGAAACGCCGCGATGCGGCGGGGACGGGCGAGGAGGAAGAGGACGACTTCCTGGCAGCCGCGCCGGTGGTTGCAGCGCGCGCAGGCGGGGACGATGATGCGGGTGTCTCGTCTGCGCCCGCCCTTGGAGCGAGGGATGACGTGGTCGCGGGTGAGGGGGCGGTCCGGGGCCGCGGGGGCCCGGCAGTACACACAACGTCCGGTCTGAATGCGGTGCTCGAGCTCCCTTTGCAGGGCACCGCTTCGGTCCTTTCGCCGCACGAACTCTCCCGGTGATGGGGGTCGGCGGTGCGCGCCCGGGCTGGCGCGTCCTCCGCCTTGCGCGGCCCCGCGGCGGCCCTTCACGGACCGTCGCGGGGTGTTGTTCCTCTGTGCCTCGACTAGCTAAAACGATGCCACCCCCCGCAAGGTTCCGTCACCCCATTTCGGGGCGGGAAATCGGGTGTTTTCGGCAGGGTAGATCATGCGTGAGGAGACGATGGGGAGTGCATCCCGCCGCCGTCCACCGCAATATGCAGCGGTCCGCGCCCCGCGCAAGCCTCGCGATCGTCTCACGCCGAGGCGCGGAGACACGGAGAACGGCAGTTTCACACGGAGCCACGGAAGGAACAGAAAGCCACAGAGGAAAGACAGCGTCACCTCCTTCTGTTCTTCCTCTGTGCCTCTGTGTCTCTGCGTGAGCCAAGCAGTTGCACGGCGCCTGCGCGTCTCCGCGTGGGCCCGCAGTAAAAGCGCCCCCCAGCCAAGACGGCCGAGAGGCGCATCGATGCTCGTGGCGGGCCCCGCCTACTGCCCGGATTTCGCCTTCGAAGCACGCTTGCGAGGCGCGGCTCGCTTGGCCGCCGGATACGACTGCTCCGACGAGTACTCGCTCTTCACGTGCCGCAGCAGCCACTGCTCCACCCCGGTGGCCGTTTCCGGCGCGTCGGGATGCTTGCGGATCAGGGCGAACATGGCACGGATGTCCCCCGTCGCCCGCTCCAGCCCCTTGGGCAGGATCAGCTTGAGCGGCGTGGGCGAGGGCGCCTGCACCAGCGTCTCGGCCACGCGGTCGCCGCGCCCGTACCGCTCGATGTACAGATCGCCGAGTTGCTGCCGCGTCCGCGGGTGGGGCGACTCGATCTTCCCCGTGACGAATTTGCGCACCTGCTCCCGCCCGCGCCCGATCAGCCGCCCCGCCTCGCGCAACCCCATCTCCTGCACCAGCTGCGCGAGGAACACCCGCAGCACCGGGACCGGAATCTCGCTCCACGCCGAATAGCGGCGAGGGGATTCTCCCCCGTCGGCCAAGGCCTCTCGGCCACTCTGTCCACTACGCTCGGAAGGACACTGGGGATTTTACGCCTGCCCCGAATTGCGCGCAAGAGAGGTCAGCGCGCGAAACAAGGAGACAGCGCAAAGTGGTGTCACGGTTGGCGCAAAGGGGCGGATCCACCCCCGCTTTCACCTCAAAGGGGCCACCGCCTGCGTGGTGTCGAAGTGGATCACGGCGTCGAACTGCCGCGAGAGCCGGGCCTGGAAGTAGTGGCTCGCGCGCTCCGTCTCGGGAAGGTAGAGCACCCCCACCGCCCGCTCCAGGCGCGGCCTTTCCAGCACGGATTGCAGCGCCTCGTCGCCGCGGAACACCAGGAGGAAGTTGCCGATTCCCGTGTCGTGGAAGAGCGCGCCGTAGCTTCCCGCGAGCGAGGGGCGTAGCGGCCTTCGCTCGGCCCGTCCGCCCCACTGGCGCGCGGCCAGCACCGTGCCGGTGTAGGTGGTGAACCCCACCAGCACCGCGCGTCCGCCGGCGCGCTGCCGCATGAGCTGCCCCACGTTCCACTCCCCCTGCTCTCCGGGCTCGGTCACGCGCGCGTCGCCCATGTGCGTGTTGTGCGCCCACCCGACCACTTTCGGCGTGCGTCCCCCCGCCCGCAGGTGCGCGGTGAGGGCGTCCAGGATCTCGGCCATGTGCCGGTCGCGCAGGTTCCACGGCGAGATCCCGCCCACGAACGACATGCGGTAGTACTCCTCCGCGTTCTGCACGACGCGCGCGTTCTGGAGCACGGAGAAACGCGCCTCCGCCTGCGCCGGGTCACTCGGCCGCGGCGCCGCTGCGAAACGCCGCTGCAGATTCGCATGGACGGCGGTGGCCTCGTCGCGGCACGACCGCGACTCGCGCGACGCGGCCGCCTCGCCGTACGCCTCGGGCCGGTCGCGGTACGGCTCGAAGCAGCGCAGGCGCTGGCGCGTGCTCCGCGCGGCCTCCGGGTCGATCGTCTCCAGCGTGCGCACGATGGCGTCGGCGGACTCGGTCAGGCTGTAGAGATCCATCCCGTAGAACCCCACCTGCGCCTCGGCCGGCTTGCCGGCGTTGTAGCTGCGCATCCACTCGATCAGGTCGCGGGTAGGCGCGTTGGGCCACATCCACTCCGGAAAGCGGGTGAAGCCGGAGAGCGCCTCCGTGGCCGAGCGGTCGCTCCCCATCCCGCGGACGTATCGGTTGACGCGCTGGGCGCCGGGCCAGTCGCCCTCGATGGCCATGGCGGTGAAGCCCTGCTCCTCCACCAGGCGGCGGGTGATGCGGGCGCGCTCGCGGTAGAACTCGTCGGTGCCGTGCGTCGCCTCTCCCAGCAGCACGAACGTCGCCTCGCGGGTGATCGCCAGCAGCGGGTCGTAGTCGCGCGCCCCGCCGTTCAGCCGGTGCGCCGCGGCCCGGATCGCCGCCACCTCGCCCCCCGCGGCGGTGTCGCCCGGCTGAGCGCTCTCCCGCAGCGGCGACGGCTGCGGCGCGGGGGAGCACGATGCGAGCAGGGCGAGTACGAAGACGGGAATGACGGTTCTCATCGCGATTCGCGGGTTCGGGGTTCGCCCCCGCTGGGGCGCAGAGGGCATTCCCCGGCGGAAACAGGCGCCGCCCGGGGCACGGGTTGACATAACTGCGCGCGGGCCATACATTTGTCCTCGTTGAGCATGGCCGGGGAGATCTGCGTTTGAGCCGACTCCTTTGAAGCAGTGGGGCTGGTCATCGCGGGGAAGGGGAAGTCCCGAGGGACATCGCCGGAGCCGTGGGGCGGTCACCAAACGGATCTCGTATCCGGCTTCAAACCGCCTCCCTGGCATGCTTGGCCACCCGTGTCGCGGGGTGGAGCAGCCTGGTAGCTCGTCGGGCTCATAACCCGAAGGTCGCGGG
>JAUJMI010000328.1 GCA_030446945.1 Longimicrobium sp.
ATTCCCCATTCCCCATTCCCCATTCCCCATTCCCCATTCCCCATTCCCCATCCCCGTTCCCCGTTCCCCGTTCAGCAGCGAATCCCGCGCGATCACGCCGCGGCTGTGGTTGGCCAGGCCGGCGATGGCGGGCGACAGACGCAAGCGAGGCGGCGGCGCTCACCCCTTCACCGGGTCCGCGCACGCGGGGAAGGAGCCTCTTGACATCGGAGAGAATTCCAACCTTCCAGGGCCGGGGAGAGTCTGACACGGCGACACGCCGACTTCCTCACTCAGGACGGGCTCTCTCATGCAACCCATCTTCGCGCTGTTGCTCCTCCACCTCGCGGCGTGTACCCTCGCCCACGCACTCTCCGCCCAGCCAGCCCCGCTCGCTATCACCCACGTGAACGTGGTGCGGCTCGACGGTGCCGCGGTGCTCCCCGACCAGACAGTCCTCGTCCAGGGAGGGCGCATCACCCGGATGGGCCCGGCAGGGCGCCTGAAGGTCCCGCGCGGCGCCCGGCTCTTGGACTCCCGCGGGAAGTACCTGATCCCGGGCCTGTGGGACATGCACGTACACATCCGCGGGCGGATCTCCCCCACCCGGATCGACCTCCCGCTGTTCGTGGCAAACGGCGTCACCGGCGTCCGCGAGATGGCCTCAGACTGCTTCGGGAGGATGGACGAGAGCGCTGGCTGCATCGCCGACCTGCGGGCGTGGCAACGGCAGATCGAGCGGGGCGAGCTGCTGGGGCCGCGCCTCCTCCTGCTGGGCAGCTGGGGAGTGAACGGACCGGGCGTGCCGGACTCCCTCCCCGCCTTCTTCTCGGCCCGCACGGCCGAGGAGGGGCACCTCCTCGCGCGGTACTTCCACCGTCGCGGTGCGGACTTCATCAAGGTGCTAAGTCGTGTCCCGCGCGAGGGCTATCTCGGGCTGGCCGAAGAGGCGGCGCGGCTCGGCATTCCGCTGGCCGGTCACGATCCGGGAGCGCTGAGCGCCTCCGAGGTCGTGGCGGCAGGGCAACGGACCGTGGAGCACGCGCGGGTGTTCCTGACGAACTGCTTCGCGGGCGCGGACGAGTACCGCCGAAGCGCACCGGGGGCCACTCCCTCCGCCGACTGGAGCCGGAGGATGGTCGACGGCTACGATCCCTCGCTCTGCGCTCCGCTGTTCCGCGCCTTCACAACGAACCGAACGGCGTACGTCCCCACCCACCTGACCCGGCGCGTGGATGCGCACGCTTCCGACCCGGCGCTGCGGAACGACGCACGGCTTAAGTTCGTTCCGCGAGCCTGGCGCGACGAGTGGAGCCGCGACGCAGACCGCACGGTGATGGCGGGGCCGTTGGCGGCCGACGCTCGCGCCCGGTTCGACTTCTCCCGGAAGGGGCTGGAGATCACCGGCGCGGCGTACGCAGCCGGCGTGCAGGTCCTGGTGGGCACCGACTCGGGGGACAGCTACGTGTTTCCCGGGTTCAGCGTGCACGACGAGATGGCGGAGCTGGTGAAGGCGGGCCTCACGCCGGCGCAGGCGCTCCGCGCGGCGACCAGCGATCCGGCACGCTTCCTCGGGCGCACGAATGACTTCGGGAGCGTGGAGCCCGGCAAGGTAGCAGACCTTGTCCTCCTTGACGCCGACCCCCTGCGGGACATCGCGAACACGCGCCGGATCGCCGCCGTGGTCTTCGGCGGGAAGGTGCTGGACCGCGCCGCACTGGATGCAATGCTCCTCCGCGCCGAACAGGCCGCGCGGGAGGAGCCCTGACCCGAGCGCCCCGTGCGCGGTTCATGATGCTACACGGAGCGGCGGCCGTTCCGGCCGGGCCACTGGGAGGCGATCAGGGCCTCCCAGGCCAGCGCCGTGCGCCAGGCGCGGTTCGACTCGGCCCAGCCGGCGATGCGGCGGGAGGCGTGGAGGAGGCGGGCCTCGTCCCCCGCGCCGATGCCGTCGCCCAGGCAGGCGAAGACGGCGAGCGGGGCCCACAGCTCCTGCGGCAGGCGCACCCCGCGCAGGGCGCCGAGCCGTCCCTGCGCGTCCGGAGGGGCCCCACGCGCCCGCCACGAGCGTGCGTCGCGCAGCGCTCTCCACACCGCGACCCCGGCCGCGGCGCCCAGCTCCGCCACCAGCAGACTCCCCTCCACCACCTCGTCCTCGCCGCGGCGCGGAGGGGCGGCGGGGGGCGGCACGCGGGCGACGAAGATCATGTCGCCGCCGGCGCGCGCAGGGCGGACGCCATCTCCTCCACCTCCGCCAGGACGCGCGGGTCCACCCGGCGCAACGGGCCGCGCAGGACGTGGCGGCACGCCTGGTCCAGCCGCGGCGCGTCGCGCAGCAGGGTGGATGCGTGCGCCATGTCCACCAGGGCCCGGGCGAGCGTCTCGTCGTCGCCGCCGCGCTCCACGATGCTCCACGCGTCCCACCAAACCTCCTGGTACAGCGGCCGGTTCCCCAGCCCCGCCGCGACCCGCGCCAGCAGCGCCAGCGTGGTCACCCGCTCCCCCGGCTGCACCCGCGTGGGGAGGAGCCGCTGGAGGGCGGGGAGCGCCCGCTCGAACGCGCCGCGGTGCACCCACAGCCGCGCCAGGTCGTGCTGAAGCTCCGGCTGGCGCGCGTGCCCGCGGCCATACGCGCGCATCGCCAGCCGCGCAAAGCGCTCCGCGTCGTCGTACGCGCCCGACTCCAGGGAAAGCAAGAAAAGGCCGTGCAGTGCGGTAGCCCGAATGGCAAGAAGCCCGTGCCTCCTGCTGGCGCGTGTCCCCTTGATCAGCGCGCGCCGGGCCGCCTCCGCGGAGCCGCGCCTGGTCTGGAGCCGGCCGAGCTCCACCCACGCCTGCGCGTACGAGGCCCAGTCCCGCCGCCGCCGCGCCAGGCCGATGGTGCGGCGCAGCCACGTCTCCGCGCGCGGAAGGCGGCGGAAGTGGAGTGCCAGTACCCCCACGGCAAGAGCCGCCGAGGCGTCCTCGGGCGAGGCCAGGGCACCCGCCTGCGCGAAGGCGAGCGAGGTGTTGGGCGCACCCTGCTCCTGCGCCCAGCGCGACACCTGCAGGCACACCAGCGTCACGATCTCGGAGCTGGCGCCGGCGGGGTTCCCCACGAGCGCCGCGAGCGTGGCGAGCGAGACCTCCAGCGCGGGCTCCACCGCCGCGGCGCGCAGCAGCCTCAGCCGCTCCGCCGCCGCCGGGGGCGCGAAGAGGGTCGAGCGCTCCTCCGGGGCGACCTCCGACCACAGCGTCACGTCGCGCAGCGAGTGCCAGAGGAGGAGCCCCGCCTCGCCACGCAGCTCTTCCAGGATCCCCGTGCCCTCCAGGGTTTCGTCCGGCTCGCGAAGAATGGCGGGAGGTATGCACCAGCGCCGCACTGCGTTACGGCGCGGAGTGCGCGCGCGCAATCGCGCGCCGCGTGGTGTCGTCGGGTCCATGAGGGCCTCCGGGTAAGGCGCCGCGCCGCGAGGGCGGGTGCGGGGAGCCGGGTTGGCCGGGCGCGCCCTCACGCGCGCTTCCAGCCGTCTTTGCGCGGCGTACCCTTGCGGGAGGAGCCTCCCTCAATGTACTGTAGCGCAGAGATCCCACCCAAAAGTAGACAGAGTAGACGGGCGCAGTATAGCCCCTTGGATCGAGCGCGTCAATGGCGTCGAACGATGGGGCCGCACCGCTGGCCGGTCTGCGCGAAGCGGTCGAGCGGCAGGTGAGCGAGAGGTCGCTGCGGCACGCCGCCCGCCAGGTGGGGATGAGCCCGACGGGCCTCCAGAAGTTCCTGGCCGGGAGCGCCCCCTCCGACGCCACCTGCCGCAAGCTGGAGCGCTGGGCGTTCGAGAAGGCAGCCGCGGGCGAGCCCCCGACCGCCGAAACGGCGCTCGCCGTCCTCCGCCTGCTCGCCGGTGCGCTCCCTCCGCGCCTGCACCCGGAAGCGGTGGTCCGGCTGCTGGCGGTGCTGGAATGCGCCTTCGCCGATGGCGCCCGCCCCGCGTGGCTGGTGGAAGCCCGGAGCGCTCTCGATGCCGCTCCTGAACATCCGATCCCGTGACAACCCCAGCACCGACATGAAAGCCCTGTCCTCGTTCCCCGCAGTCGCCGCGATCGCGGTGCTCTCCCTGGCCGCGTGCGGCCGGGAGAAGGAGACCGTCGTGCTGGGGGTCGCCGCGCCCATGCAGGCGGCCAACGGCAAGTCCGTGGAGATGGCCGCCAGGATGGCCGTCGACGAGATCAACAGGCAGTCCGCGGAGAGCGGCCGCACGTACGAGCTCCTGGTCAAGGACGACGAGCGCAGCGAGGCGAAGGGGATCGAGGTCGCGCGCGACCTGCGCGCGAACGAGCGCGTGGTGGCGGTGATCGGGCACGTGAACTCCGCCGTCTCGATAAAGGCGGCACCCATCTACAACATGCCGGCGGGGGAGAACGACGGCGTTCCCGGCAGCCCGGTGGTGGAGATCTCGCCCGCGTCCAGCGCGCCCGCGCTGACCGGGGCGGGGCCGTGGACCTTTCGGGTCACGCCCACGGACCTGGAGTTCTCGCCCGTGCTGGCGAGGCACGCGCGCGAGCGGCTGGGGAGCCGCAAGGCCGCGGTGCTCTACGCCAACGACGAGTACGGGCAGGGGGTGACCTCCACCTTTGAGGCCGCCTTCCGCCGCCAGGGCGGCGAGATCGTCTCCACCGATCCGTACCTTCCCGACATCCTGGAGAACCCGGCGGCGCTGGACCCTTACCTGGTGCGCGCCATCCGCCGCGGCGCCGAC
>JAUJMI010000329.1 GCA_030446945.1 Longimicrobium sp.
GGCTTGTCTCGGTACGCCACCGTCAGGTCGTTGACCTCGATGGCGAGGGGCTTGGCGCCGTCAGTCATTCCGTCCTCCGGGACCGCGCAGCAGCGCGCCCACCAGGGTGTCGATGTTGTGGCGGACCATCCCGTCGTAGGTCCCCGCGGGCGTTCCGGGATTCCCCATCGCGTCCGAGTAGAGCGAGCCGCCGATCCGCACGTCCCAGCCGCGGTCACGCACCGCCTCCTGCACCGCTTCGATGGTGCGCCGCGGGATGGACGACTCCACGAAGACGGCCGGTATCCTCCGGCGCGCGATGAACTCCGCCAGCGCCTGCACGTCCCCCGTCCCCGCCTCCGACGCGGTGCTGATCCCCTGCAGCCCGCGCACCTGGAAGCCGTACGCGCGGCCGAAGTAGTTGAAGGCGTCGTGCGCCGTCACCAGCACGCGCTGCGGAGGCGGCACCCGCGCCGCCTGCGCGCGCACGTAGGCGTCCAGCGAGTCCAGCCGCGCGTGGTACGCCGCGGCGTTGCGGCGGTACGCGGCGGCGTTCGCGGGGTCGGCGGCGGCCAGCGTGGAGGCGATGGTGTCCACCGTCATCGACCACATCTTTACGTCGAACCAGACGTGCGGGTCGTACGCGCCCTGGAACTCCGGCGGCGCCAGGAGCCGGTCGCGTGGGATGCCGTCGGTGACCGCGACCACGCGGATGCGCCCGCCCATCTCCTCCAGCACCTCCCCCATCTTGGCTTCCAGGTGCAGACCGCCGTAGAACACGACGTCCGCCCGGAAGAGCCGCCGCACGTCCCCCTCGCTCGCTTTGTACAGGTGCGGGTCGATGCCCGGCCCCATCAGCCCCGTGGCGTGCACGTGGTCGCCGCCGACGTTCTGCACCACGTCGCGGATCATTCCCACGGTGGTGACGACGTTGAGGCGGCCCTGGCTGGCGGCGGGCTCCGGAGGCGCGCACGCCGCCGCCCCGAAGGCGGCGAGCAGAGACAGCGCGGAGATCAAGCGAAGTGAGATCAGCTTCACGAACCGTGCGGACCAGTATTTTAAATGAGGTTAAATTCGAAACGCATGATGGACCGACGGCGATTGGATGTCAACCCCGTGGTGCGGATTTTGGAAAGACCACACGGGGGCACGGGAGGATGCTTCCCTCCGTGCCCCCACGCCGAAGCCGCCCTCAGTCGATGATGTCGCGGGCGCGGTTCAGGAGCTGCCGGGCGCCGCGCTGCACGTCCGAAAGCCCGCCGCGGAAGCGCTCGGCCATGCCCCCGCCGTGGTCCTGGTCGTACCCGCCGGAGCGGAAGCGCGGCCGGCCGGGCTCGGAGATGCGCTCCAGCACCTCCTCCACCTCCATCTCGCGCTCCGGATCGAGCCCGGCGTAGTGCACCGCCAGGTCGGCCTGGGCGATGATCCCCACCAGGCGCCCCTCGCCGTCGGTCACGGGCACGCGCCGCACCTGCTCGCGGCGCATCACGTCCATCACCTGGCGCACGGAGGCGTTGCGGTTCACGGTGGAGACGTTGGGGGTCATGCACTCGGCCACCGTGGCCGAGTCGCCCAGCCCGCGCGCCATCCCGCGCACCACCAGGTCCCGGTCGGTCACCACGCCGCGGAGCCGCCGCACCTCGGGATCGTCCACCACGGGGAGGATGCCGACGTCGAGCTCGGCCATGCGCCGCGCCACCTCCCCGAGGGTGGTGGAGGGGGTGACGGCCTCGGGGTTGTCGGTCATGATGTCGCGGGCGCGCTCGGCGCCGCGGTTCGCCTGCCCCCGCCCGCTCGCGTTGGCGCCGCGCGCCTGCCCTCCGCCGCCCCGCCCGCCGCGCGCGCCGCCGGGGCCGGTGCCGGTCACCCACCCGTTGTCGGTGCCGTACTCGCCGCCGCGCCCGAAGCCGAGCCCGCGGTCGGGTGCCCCGCCCTGCCCATAGAGCGGGGCGCGCCCGCGGTTGCCTCCGTTGAAGTCTCTGCCGTAACGAGCCATGTTCACCTCCGTGCGGTTTGGGTGTAGCCTGGACCGGTGGCGCCCGGCAAGTTGTGCACCGGCGCGGCCTCACTACCTTTCCGCGCACCCCTTCCGCTCCCCGCCTGCCCCCCATGACCCCCGAACCCCCTCCCCGCATCCGCGAGCTGCTGGGCGACGCCACGGGCTGCGGGGTCCGCGTCGGGGTAGTCGACACCGGCTGGGACCGCACCCTCTCCGACCCGCGCATCCTCCCCGGGGTGGGGCTGACCGACCCCGACGACGACTTCGCCCTCCTGCGCACGCACGACGACCACGACCGCCTGGGGCACGGCACCGCCTGCGCGGAGCTGGTCCTGCGCCTGTCGCCCGCGGCCACCATCGTCCCCATCCGCGTCTTCGGCGGCCAGCTCGAAACCTCGCCCGCGGCATTGCGCGCGGGGATCGACTGGGCCGCCGAGCAGTCTATCCCCCTCGTTAACCTGAGCCTGGGAACGACGCTGGAGCACGAGCGCGCTCCGCTCCTCGCCGCGTGTGAGCGCGCCCGCCGCGGCGGGATGTTGATCGTCGCTTCGGCTCCGAACGCGGGACCCACTACCTACCCGGCGGCGTTCGACGACGTCATCGGCGTGGACGCGGGCGAATTCCCGTCGCCGTGGGACTTCCGCCACCGCGCGGGCGCCGCGGTCGAGTGCACGGCGGCGGCGAAGGATCAGCGGCTGCGGTGGCTGGGTGGGCGCGAAGAGGTGATGTCCGGGCCTTCCTTCGCGGCGCCGCACATCACCGGAATCGTGGCGCTGATCCTGGAGCGGCATCCGGGGGCGTCGCTGGAGGAGGTGCGAGGGTGGCTGGGAAGGCTGGCGGGACCGTAGGGGCCCTCACCCCCGCTCGTTCCTCGCTGCCCCCTCTCCCCGATACCAGGAGAGGCTGCGCCTCGGTATCGAGGTAGGGGCGCGATTCATCGCGCCCACCCTCTGCGCCGCCTCGACCCCTGCTCCACGCACGTTGTTCCGGGGCCGGATTCCGCATCATCGCCGCGGAACCCGAGACCGCTTCAGCGGTCTTCCCGTGGTTCCAGACGGGGCTTCGGCCCCCGGTGCTCATCGCCCCCGGTGTTCGCCCCCGGCACCCCGCCCAACGAACCGGCCGCCCTCCCGATGCTCGGAGGGGCGGCCGGTGCCGAAGCGTGGTTGCGCTATTCGCCGCAGGCGTGGTCCTCGGAGTAGAGGCGCCAGTCCTCGCCATCCCGGGGGTTGTAGCAGATGTTATAGCGTTTCGTGGAGTCGTACCACTCGATCTGCTCCATCTTGCGCGTGAAGACCTTGTTGTCGGGGCCCACGTAGGCGAAGGTCAGCGTGTGGCCGTCCTTGTTCTCCTCATCGATGCTGTCCCACCACTTGGCGGGCGTGGCGACGAAGCCGATCGCCTCCGCCTCGGCAGTGAGGCGCTTGCTGGTGCGGTCCGAGTGCCACATGACCGCGGCGACGATGCCGCCGGTGAGCACCAGCACCAGCGCAATCGTCCCCGCGAAGATCTTTCCCGTGGAAGCCATCTCCAATCTCCCTGTGGTCAGTCGTCGTCTTCGGTGCGGCGGTTGAGCGCCTTCGTCACCTGCTTGCGGATGAGCTCCACCACCTCGGCCCGGCCTGGCGCGCGCAGCAGGCCCAGCAGCGCGTCCGGCGACTCGGCCGCGAGGAGCGAGCGGGTGGCTTCGGGGAGGGTGTCGTCGTGGGAGACGAAGACTTTGAGGGTGCGCTTCTCCTCGCGCTGCACCAGGCCACGCCCCACCAAACCGCGCTTCACCCGACCCAGCACGAAGCGCTCGGGCGACGCCATGTCGTTGCCCAACCAACGGTAGACGACGTCGTACACCTCCGGGCGCGACCCGTCGATCCTCTCGCGCAGCTCACCTTCCAGGGTCCCGCCGGGCCACGCGGCGCGGCTCCCCGTCGCCTCGGCAACCAGCGCCTGGCGAGTCGTAAGCCCAAGCAGCGCCTTCCGCTTCTCGTTGACGATGCGGATCTCCCCCGCGTGTTCCATCGCCAGGAGCGCGACGGTGAGCACCTCGCGCGCGAGCTCGTTCTGCGCCACCGTTCCCGCGCCGGTCAGCAGCTCTTCCTTCCCCTGCGTGAAGCTCCCCGCCCCCGCGAAGCGGTCGCCCAGGAGAAGCACCAGCTCGCTCGGAGCGAAAGTGGATTCGGGCATTGGCATCGTCGGTGGGGGTGAGGGGGGTGCGTTGTGCGCCGGCTCCAAACGCACTTACGCACTAACGCACTTCTGTTCTTGCGCCTGTTTCGGTGATCCGCCCCTCCACCTGCGCAGAAATCGCCTGGCCGCGCGCGTAGGCATCCAAAAGGCCCTGCACGGCCAGCCACTTCAGCGAGGGGCCGGGGGGGACGGCCTGGGTGGCGAGCTCGCGGAAGCGGTAGCCGTCGCCGTTGCCAAAGATGTAGTCAGGGACGGCGACGACGTAGACACGGTCCTCCTCGAGTGGGGCCCAGCCGCTGTCGCGCTGGATCTCGACGCGGGTGACGCGGTCGCCGACGGGGCGGGTTCGGTCGAAGGTGAAGCGGAGGCCGGAGACCTGGAGAAAGCGCCCCTCGCCGCGCCCGCCGGAGACGGATTGCTCCAGCACCGCCTCGCGCAGGTCGCGCCCGCGCAGCCAGACCAGGCCCACCGAGGTTGGGAAGCCAAAGGTGCGCTCCACGTGTTCCCAGCGGACGGAGTCGCGGATCACATCATCGATGCGCAGCGAGCC
>JAUJMI010000330.1 GCA_030446945.1 Longimicrobium sp.
TCCCCGTGCGGTTCACCAGCGTGGTGGCGAAGAGGAGCCACACGTCCGCCGGAAGCCCGCGCAGGCCGCGCCAGGGGTTGGGGATCGCCACCGCGTCGTGCAAGATGAAAAATGAGGGCGGCCCTCGCCGGTTTGGGGGCCGCCCTCCAACTTATCTCCGCGAACGCCGCACGGAAAACGTCCGGACTGCCGCGAGTGCGGCCGCCCGGACCGAGCGCTCGGCGGGATCAGTTCCTTACGGCTTGATCAGGCGCAGGAAGCGGAGCAGGATGGGGAAGAAGCGTCCCAGGGCCTTGGTGACGAAGCCCAGGACCACCGTGTTTAGGATGAGGCGGAGCAGGAACATGGGGATGCCGCAGTCAAGGTGGGCGCGTCGCTCGTGCAGGACCCTACGCGGCACCCCCCGCGCGGGTTTCAGCCTACGGCGTCGTCGCGGCCTTCAGCTCCTGCGCCGACACCTCGAACAGCCGCGACCACAGCTTCCCGGTCACGAAGAGCCGCCCGCTCGCCGCGTCGTAGGCGATCCCGTTGGGCACCGCTTCCGGGTCGGCGGCGGTGGCTTCCGGAAGGAGCTGGCCCACGTCCACCCACCCGATCACGTGCCCGTCGCGCGGATCGATGCGGGCGATCCAGTCCTTGTGCCACACGTTCGCCCAGATCTCGCCGCGCACCCACTCCAGTTCGTTCAGCGAGTCGATGTACTCCGCTCCGTTCCGCACCTCCAGCGTCTTCGTCACCTGGAAGGTGTTCGGGTCGATGAAGCGCAGCGCCGACGTGCCGTCGCTCAGGATGAGCGAGGTGCCGTCGGTGGTCAGCCCCCAGCCCTCGCCTTCGTACCTGAAGGTGCCGGTCTGCTTGAAGGTGGTCAGGTCGTAGATGAACCCGATCCCGTTCTGCCAGGTGAGCTGGAAGGCGCGGTTCCCCAGTACGGCGAGTCCCTCGGCGAAGTACTCCTTGGGGATGTCGATGCGCTGCAGCACCTCGCCGGTCTCCAGCTTCACGCGCCGCAGCGACGACTCGCCGAAGCGGCCGGTGCTCTCCAGCAGCTCGCCGTTGTGGAAGACGAGCCCCTGCGTGAACGCCTTTGGGTCGTGCGGATAGCTGCGGACCAGCGTCACCGGCTGCACGGGGGCGCCGGTATCGGTGGCGGCGTTGGAATCGTCGCCGCACGCGGCAAAGGTGGCGGCGGATGCCATCAGGGCACCGGCGATGAGGGTTCGGGAGCGGCTGCGTCGTTGCATCGGGTTGCCGGGGAGCGCGTTCGTGTTCTGGAGATTAGCGCAGGAGCGGGCCAAGGGCAAACAATAGCCCCGCAGTGGTTACCCCGCTTCGCCCACCTCGAACGCGCGCAGCCGCCGGATGGCGTACAGCACCGCGCCCAGGCCGAACACCGCGGACATCACGGCGGCGGCGGTGGGGGTGATGCTGGCGTCGAACACCGTTTCGGGCAGTTCGGCGAGCGAATCGGCCAGGGTGAGGACGAACTGGATGACGCTCAGGTAGCGCGCGCCCGGGGCCTGGCTCGCGATGATCCCTTCCCAGACGACGACGTACACGAGCCCCGCCACCAGCGCGCGCCGCGTCAACAGGCTCAGCGCCACGAAGACCGCCGAGTACAGCAGGGCCCCCGCCGCCACCGCCGCCGCGAAGGCCATCCCCACGCTCGCGCGGCCCAGGGCACCCGCCACCGGAAACACCAGCAGCGCCGCGGGTGCGGTCAGTATGGCGGTCACGGCGGCGGCCACCAGCACGCGCGTCAGCACGATGCGCCAGCGCGCCACCGGCTTCGAGAGGACGTACAGCGCCGTCCCATCGTCGATCTCCGCGCCGAAGACGCCCGTGCCGATCACCAGCGCCACGATCGGGAGGATGACCGGGAGGATGATCATCGTATTCAGCTCGATCGCGGTGGTGAGGGCGGCATCGCCGGTGCGGCGGATGACGGCGGCGATAGCCACGGGAAGGAGCCCGAATACGGCCAGCGCCAGCGCACCGCGCCTCGCCAGGATCTGCCGCGCGGTGACCGACGCGAGCGCGCGCTCCACCGGCAGGATCATCGTTGCACCAGGTAGGAAAAGACGCTTTCGAGCGATTCGTCGGAGGGGCGCACCTCGCGCAGGGTGACGTCCATCGCGCGCGCCACCTTCGGCAGGGCGTGGGCAAAGGCGCTGCGGTCCTCGGTGCGCACCGTCAGCCCCGCGGCAGACAGCTCCGCGCCCGCGACCGACGGGTGGGCGAAGAGGGCGGCGGCCAGGCGGCGGTCGTCGCTGGAGCGCAGCACGAAGGTGTGCGGGCGGTCCGTCATCAGCCGCCGGATCTCGCGGAAGTGACCCGACGCCGCCAGCCGCCCCGACACCAGCACCAGCACGCCGTCCGCCAGCCGGTCCAGCTCCTCCAGGATGTGCGACGAGATCAGCACGGTGCGCCCCGCGTCCGCCTGGGCGCGGAGGAGCTCCATCATGTGCAGGCGCTGGCCGGGATCCATCCCGTTGAACGGCTCGTCCAGCAGCAGGATGCGCGGGTCGTGCACCAGCGCGCCGGCCACCTTGGCGCGTTGCCGCATCCCCTTGGAAAAGGTGCCGATCTTCCGGTCCGCCGCGCCGCGCAGATCGACCTCGTCCAGCGCGCGCTCGGTGGCGCCACCGGGGTCCGCGACGCCCTGCATCACCGCGTTGAAGCGCACGAACTCGCGGGCGGTGAGAAAGGGCTGCACCGCCTCCCGCTCAGGCACCAGCCCCAGGGCGCGGTACGCCTCCGGGTTGCGCCAGGACGGGCGACCCTCCACCAGCACGCTTCCGGCCGATGGAGCCAGGAAGCCGGCCATCATGTGCAGCAGGGTCGACTTGCCGGCGCCGTTGGGCCCCAGCAGTCCCGTGATCCCCGCCGCGAGCGAAAAAGAGACATCGTTGACGGCCACCACGTTGCCGTACCAGCGCGAAGCTCCGCGCAGCTCCAGCGCCGGGGCGCCGGGCGCGGTGGCGGGTGCGGGCACGACGCTCATGCGCGCACGCGCGAGTAGCGCGCAAAGATGGCGAGCGACGCCAGCACCACCAGCGAGGCCGCCATCCCGGCGTAGCCGAGCCCGCCGACGGGGTTCGGCGGGCTCGGAGCGCCGCGCGGCCCCGTCGGCTGGACGTCGAAGAGCCAGCGGATCACGCCGGCCAGCACGAGCAGCGGGCTCATCAGAGTGGCGTACCCGGGCCCCTTGCCCCCCTGCGCCTGGAGCATGGCGGAGACCGTGGCCGTGAGGATCACGGATCCAAAGATGGCCGCGCTCCCCAGCGCCCGCCGCGACGTGAATGACGCCAGCGCCACGGAGAGCGAGCCCATCACCGCCGCGATCGCCAGCGTGGAGGCCAGCACGGGAAGCGCGGAGCCTCGCTCCCCGCGCAGCGCGGCGCCCACGTCGCTCGCCGCGGCCATGCGGCCGATGAAGAGCAGCGCCATGGGGGCCAGCACCAGGAACCAGACCGTGGCCATCATCGCCAGGAGCTTGGCCCCCGCGTAGTCACCCCGGCGCAGCGGGCGGGAGAAGTACAGCGGCAGCACGCGATGATGCTGGTCGGTGCTCACCAGCTCCGGCGCCTGCGCCGCGCAGAAGAGCAGCACGAGCGGCTGCACGTAGCGGAAGTAGGTGGAGTACTCCAGCAGCTTCGCCTCCCCCTGGGAGACCGTCTCCACCAGCATCTGGATGACCGCGGGCATGCAGATCAGGAAGAGCAGCAGGAAGGGGAGGATCAGCGCCCTGCCGCCGCGCCCCAGCCCCCACGCCTGGCGTAGCGAGTGGACGAAGAGGGTGCGGAACGCGTATCCGCGCCCCAGCCGGGCCCCCTCGTAGCGCTGGTACCCGATGTCGTAGATGACTCCTGCTTCAGCGGCGCGGCGCATGCGCGTCTCCGTGGGGCCGGGTGCGGAAGAGCTCCTGCAGTGTGTGGCGGCGAGGCTCCATCCTCACCAGCGCGAGCCCCAGGTCGGCGGCGGCGTCGCGCACCGCGTCGTACGGCCCGTCGCCGCGCAGGGGGAGGAGGAGGAGCGATCCCTCCCCCCGCGCCTCCACCCCGGCGCCGGTGAGGCGGGCCAGCAGCTCGTCGGTGCCTTCGTCCACCTCCACCGCGAGGACCCCTTCCTCGCCGGTGAAGGAGCCGAGCGGAGCGGCGCTCAGCAGGCGCCCGCCGTCGATGGCCACCAGGAAGTCGCACACCCGCTCGATCTCCCCCAGCAGGTGCGAGCAGACGAGCACCGCGATCCCGAACTCGGTGCCGGTGCGCTCGATCAGCTCCAGCATCTCGTCGCGGCCCGCGGGGTCCAGGCCGTTGGTGGGCTCGTCCAGCAGGAGGAGGCGGGGGTCGTGCACCAGCGCCTGCGCCAGCTTCACTCGCTGCTTCATCCCGGTGCTGTAGCCGCTTACGGGGCGGTAGCGCTCCTCGTAGAGTCCCACGTGGCGGAGCATCTCGGCGGTACGGCCACGGGCGGCGGCGCGCGGCAGCCCCGCCAGCCGCCCCATGTGCGACACCAGCTCGGTAGCGGTGAGCTGTGGCGGAAGGCAGTCGTGCTCCGGCATGTACCCCACCAGCTGGCGCACGGCCAGGCTGTCCGCGATGGCGTCGCGCTCCAGCACGCGCACGGTGCCGTGCGTGGGCGTCAGCAGCCCCAGCAGGATCTTGATGAAGGTGCTCTTTCCGGCCCCGTTGGCGCCCACGAACCC
>JAUJMI010000331.1 GCA_030446945.1 Longimicrobium sp.
CCTTCACTGGGACGGACGAAAAGGTGCCGATCACCCCGTTCCCGAGCTGACCGCTCGCATTCATACCCGCGCAGTAGGCATCGCCCGCCGCGGTCATCCCGCACCGGCTCCACCGGAGGCTCATCCGCACGAAGCGCAGGTCACCCGCGAACCGAACGGGCGTGATGCTCGACACGCCGGCGCCCCAACAGTACGCTTCGCCCTCCGCAGTGGCGGCGCAGGTGGTAGCGAGCCCCGCGTTCAACGTGTGGAACCGGTATCCGCCCGCAACCGGCACCGGTCGCGATGCCCGGCAGACGGGAGAGGCCCCTCCTCGCGCTGGGGGCACGCAGCTGGTATCGGCCATCGCGGTGGTACCGATCTCCCCCAGACTCCCCCAGCAGTAGACCACCCCATCCAGGGTCATGGCGCAGTGGTCGCCGCCCACGGCGATGGAGGCGTACGCGGCCCGCGTTCCCAACGGCTCCGGGATTGTCTGTGGCGGCGGATTGGTGCCATATGCCCGGCACACGATCCGGTCCGCCGTGGTGATTCCGCAGATCTTGTCGAACCTACCGGCACCGTCAACGTGGTGGCCGCGGAGTGCGGCATCCCGAACGGGGTCGCTCCCGCCCTGGAGGCTCTCGCGCGCCGCCCGGGGCGCCGTGCGTTCCAGGCGTGGCGCGTGGGCGGGCGCGCCGTGCTCCTGGGGCTGGGCGTGGGCTTCGAGGCCAGGGTGATGGACCGGGTCTCGCTGCGCACCAAGCGCACCCTCGGCTTCGCGGCGATCGGCGCGCGGGGAGTGATGGAGTGGCTGCGCTACGACTTCCCGGCGCTTCGCATCCAGGGAGAGGACTGCCGCGGGCGCCCCTTCGACCTCCCGGCCACGCAGGCGCTCGCCACCATCCCACGCCGCTTCGCCGGCCGCCACGTCGTTGCCCCCGACGCCGTCCCGGAGGACGGGTGCATCGACCTCGTCCTTTTCGAGGGCGGCTCGCGGCTGCGGATGGCGGGCTTCTGGGTCGGCGTCCAGCTCCCGGGCACCGCGCACCTCCGCATCCCGTCCGCACCCTGCGCGCCCGCCGCCTCCGCGTGAGCGCCGAAGACGGCCGCCCCGTCATCGCCCACCTCAACGGGGACCCCGTGGAGCACACCCCGTTCTCCGCGGAGCCGCGGGGCGAGGTGCACCTCCTGGTGCCTCCGGCGGGCTGAACGGCGTGCGCACACGGCGGCACAGAGACGAGCCAGCTCCCTGTGCCGCCGTGTGTGCTCCCTTTTATTGTTCTTTGCCCTCCGAGCGCCGATCCCTGAGAACCGGATCACGCTCGGGGCACCTTAAGATTATCCGCCCGGGACAGCGCCGGCCCGCTTCGCGAACACGACCGCACCGGGACCGTCGTATGCGACCCGATAGCCTGGATCCTGCTCCAGGGAGGCGAGGAGCGTCTGGCAGCACTGGATGTCCGGATCCTTGCGCGCGAAGGGCGACTTGGGGACGTATACATGCGTGAAGGTGCGCCCGGAGCTAGCCGACCAGGTATCGAGGCAGCTCGCCGTCCAGTTCGCACACCGCTGGACCGCGTCGTAGGATTTCATTCTGCGCGCGAACGCGTCCTCCATCAACCACTCGGAGCCCTGGACGGTGGCTACGCTCGTCCGCTCCGCCAGCGCGGGGAACCACTCCGAGACCGCGTCGTTTGCCCACCCGCTCCGGACTCCCCCGGCCCACACGATTTTCGGCTCCCATCCGTTCCCGGAGATTACCAGGAACCGGCTGTTGGGGGGCGTCCGCTCCGCCGCCCAGCGCATGGCGGCTCGCTCCTCGGGGGTGAGACTCCGGAGAGAGCGGCCCAGCCCGACCAGGGCGGACGGGCTCTTCTTGATCGGCGCCAGCGCGACGAGCGAAGCGTAGCCCACCAGGAACCCCAGCACGAGCAGCGGAACCCGCGCGCGGAAGCCACGGTCCCGGAGCCACGCACCCGCCCCATTCTCCACCCGGGGCGCATCCGCCCGCGACCGGAGCAGGATGGGAAGCAGACCCTCCACCACCCCTACCGCGGCCAGCATGGCGATGGGGAGGCTGGCAAGCTGTTCCGCCGCCCGGTGCTCCAGGAGGACGATGACCGCCCACCAGGCGGGGAGCAGAAAGCGCCCGCTCGTCAGCGAGATCAGCGTGCCCACCAGCGCGAGTGCCAGCAGCACCGGGAAAAGGGGCTCGTAGGTGGAGTCCAGGTTGAGCTTGAGGAGCTCTACCACGAACCGCCGTATCGACGCGTAGTCCCCGAACGCGGTCCCACCGGACGCTCTGGCTGCGAGGAACGGGTCCGCCCCGTGCTGCGCGAAGACGGTGCCCCACCAGGGAGCGCTGATCACCAGCGTCCCCGCGGCGACGATCACGGAGCTGATCACCCCGTGCCAGTGCCGTCCACGTGCGAGGAAGAAGAAGGCGATGCTGAAGACCAGGAACGGAGCCGTTCCCAGGTGGCTCAGCACCGTCAGCCCGCAGAAGAGAGTCGCCAGCGGGACGTGGCGCCAGCTCCGGCGCGTGTAGAGCAGCCACGCCTGGTGCAGCGCGAGGATGGCAAAGAGGAATCCGAAGGAGCGCGTCAGCCCTCCCCCCATGATCGGCCAGGTGAAGGTGGAGGGGAGGAGCGCGAAGGCGAACAGCGCCGCGACCACTTCGCGCCGCGAGCTCAGGACGGCGCGGGCGAGGAGGAAGAAAGCCACCACAGTGAGCGAAGTAGCCACGAGCGGTAGGACGCGGAACACGTCGAACAGGTCGAGCGGCGTAAGATCGTCCACGATCCCGGCCGTGTAAAAGGCGAGCGGAGGATACGCGAAGGGGATCTTCAGCCCGTTGTACGAGGTGAAGTCGGGAAGACGATAGCCGGCGCTCTGGAGGTCGCGCACCATCACGTAGAACATCCCCCCATCGTTCAGGGGGAAATCCGATGCGAGAACGTGGATCGTCCGGATCAGCACCCCTAGGGTGATCGCGGCAGCCACGCCCGCCCGGAAGCGGGACCTTGCGGGATCGGCTCCCCCCGCGTCTTCCCCACCATACCCGGCCTGGTCGGAAACGGCCGGAGCAAAGCCGGTACTCCGCTTACGAAGCATTCGCGGTTACACCTGTTGTCCCAGAGATGGTCAATGAACCCGGAGCCGCGCTTCCAGTTCGCGTTCCGCCTCTCCCGCCCACTCCTACCCGGAGTGGCGCACTCCGAGGCGGCCCTGGCACACCGGAGTACGCCCTCATGCAGGCGCTCGATGCGCCGGGTGCTCCTCCTTTCCCCTCCTTTTGCACACCGCTTGTTGCAGCAGTCGTGCTCAGCGGGGCGCTTCGGAGGTTGCCTGTCTCCGAAGCCCATAGCCCATTTCGCAATTCCCGTGACCGGATCTGATTCGTCCCCCGTGCGCATCCAGCGATCCCGCGTGCGATGACAAAGCCGAGCCCTCGTCCCACTCGCTTCGTGTCCCACTCCCGCTCGAACAGCCTCGGCAGCTCGCGGTCCGGGATCTTTCTTGTGGGGTTCCACACGCGGAAGCGCACGTCTCGCCCTGTCAGCTCGGCCACCACTGTGATGATCCCGCCGGGCTCGGCATGCTCCACTGCATCACCCACCAGAATTCCCAGCAGCTGAACGATCCGCCGCCGGTCCGCCAGGAGGGTGGGAAGGTCCGAGCTCCCTCCGACCGAGAGGCTCAGGGAGCGGCTCTCCGCTAGGGGGCGGATCATCTCCGCCGCCTCTGCCAGGATTGCATCCGGGTGCTCGGCTCCCACCCGCACGGTGAAGTAGCCGCCATCGATCTGTGCCGCATCCAGCAGATCGTCGGCCAGCCTCACCATTTGCTCCGCCGAGTGGTGAACCGCTGTCAGCGCCTGCCGCTCCGGCTCGCGCCATGGCCCGGACGGGTTGTCGAGCAGCAAGCCCGTCCGCAGCAGGATCGCCTGAAGTGGATTGCGGAGCTGGTGCGACACGGTCCCCAGCACCTCCTCGCGGGCCCGGACCGCCTCCTGCGCGTTCCGGTACAGCCGCGCATTGTCGATGGCCAGCCCGGCACGACGGCCGATCTCCTCCATCAGCACCTGATCCGCCGCGGCAAAGGACCGGCCGGACGCGCTCAGCCCCAGGGTGATGGCGCCCAGTATCTGGCCACGCGCGGAGAGGGGAGCACACAGGATCGAGCGCACCCCCAGTTCTCGAAGGAACCGCAGGTGCGCCGACGACGCCGAGTGGTCGGCCAGCCAGGCGTCCGTCACCTCGGGCACGAGGACCGGTTTGCCGGTGCGGATCGCCACCGCAGCAGGATGCGACGAGTTCCTGTCCACGCGGAACGCTTTCACCCTCTCGCGCAGGGTCCTCGCCGTTCGGTCGGCGAGCGCGACCTCGACCCGCTCGAGCTTCTCTCCCTCCACCAGATCCACCACGCAGTGGTCCGCTAGGGCGGGCACGGCCAGTTGCGCGACCCCGCGCAGGGTAGCGCGGTACTCCAGCGACGAGGCGAGGACCGCCCCCAATTCGGCGAGGAAGCCCAAGGCCGCTTCGCCTCTGGCGCGCTCAGCGATCTCCCGCCGCAACTCAATCTCGGTGAGTACGGCGGCGGCAATATCGCTCAGCGCGCCGATCTCACGCTCGGTCCACGAGTGCGGCTCTAGGTCGTCGATCGCGCACAGGGAGCCCAGCACCACACCGCCAGCTAACCGGAGCGGGATCC
>JAUJMI010000332.1 GCA_030446945.1 Longimicrobium sp.
CATCGGCCGCACGCGCGAGACGATGGGCCGCCTGCACGGACGCGTCGGCCTGCGCAGGCGTCCTCGCGCCGGCGAGGGGCGCTAGCCGGCGGCGCGCCGCTTCCGCCGCCCGCCCCGCGGCTGCATATTGAACGCTCACCCGCACTCCCGGTTCCACGATCATGGCCTACAGAGAGTTCACCGATCCGGCTGGCGTCGTGTGGCGCGTGTGGGACACGTATCCCAGCTCCGCGTCCAACGTGCGGTCGGTGTACGCCGCGGGGTGGCTCGGCTTCGAGAGCAGCACGGAGCGCCGCCGCCTCCACCCCGTCCCCGGCGGCTGGGCCGACGCGGAGGACGACGCGCTGCTCGCCTGGCTGCGCGCCGCCGTCCCGGTGAAGGCGCGGCAGACCGAGGAGTACCTCAACCAGGCGCGCGGCGCCGCCGCCGCCGCCCCCACGGAGCCCCCGGCCACCGACGATTCCGCGAACGCGCAGACCCGCACCGCGCTCATGGACGCCACGCGCGCGGTGGTGGAGCGTGCGCGCTCGGTGATCCGCGTGGTCTCGAACACCCTCGGGCACCCGGACGACAAGGGCGGGGGCTGAGGGGGGAGGCGAAACCCCGAGTCCGGCGGTTGAAACCGCTGCAAAAACCGCGGGAAACCTGCCTATCGCAGGTTGCGGCGCGTGGATTGGTTTGGGAGGGCCGGCGATCAGCGCGGCCGCGTCACCGGGGGATGTACCCAGACGCGGCATGGCGCGAACGCCATTCCCTGAGCGAAGCGCTTCTCCGAGCTCTCCCCGGCGCGCGAAGCGAAGGAGACGGGCTCTCCCGTGAGCACCGCCCATCCCATGTTCGACGAACCGTGCGCGGGGATCCAAGCGACCCCGCATCGGGGTTCGGAGGGAGCGGGCCTCGACGCGGCGGAGGGCCGCGTGGGTCTGCCCCCACGAGGGTCGTGGCCAGGCGCGGAGGTCGAGCGGGCACATCCGCGCCGACACCCCGCCGCCCCGGGCGAATCTCACCCCCGAGTCCACGCACGCGGACTTTGTGCTTTTGTTGCCGCGAGTTTACTCGCCCCGGGCACAGGGCTCCGGTCCGCCCCCATCTCCCATCCCCAATCCCTTCCCCCACCCCCGCAGCGCGATCTGCTCCGCGCGGTCCAGGAGGCGGCCGAGGATGGCGAGGGCTGTGTCCACGTTGTCGGCGGTGCGGGCGGGGGTCTCGCGGCGCACGTGGGCCTCGACGGTCTCGCGGAGCAGGGCGAACTCGGCACGCAGGGCATCGGCGGTCCACTCCAGGCGGCGCCGCTGGTCGCCGTGGTGCTCGGAGATCAGGCGCTGGATGTCCGAGCCGTCGCGCATCAGCGCCGGCTCGCCGCCGCCCTCGTCCAGCGTCACCAGCGACTTGCCGATGTCCAGGAGGAAGGTGGAGATGTGGTCCTCCAGCTGGGCGCGGTCCAGGTCACGCACGCCGGGGATGCGCGGGTCCTCGCGCAGGCGGGCGGCGAGTGTCTGGACCAGTTCGTCCGCGCCCTCGGCCACGATGCGCCCCACCTCCCCCAATCCCGCGACCTCGCCGGCGCGGTCCGGCCAGCGCAGCACGTCCGCAGGCTCGGCGGAGACCGACTCGCCGGTGGCGGGAAGCCAGAGGGTGAAGCGCGAGCCCTCGTTGGGAGTGCTGGCGACGACCAGATCGCCGCCCATCAGACGGGCCAGGTGGCGGCTGATGGCGAGCCCCAGCCCGGTGCCTCCCTGCCTGCGCGTGTAGCCACCCTCCACTTGCGTGAACGGCTCGAAGACGCGCACCTGCTGGTCGGGCGGGATCCCCACCCCGGTGTCGGCCACCTCCATCAGCGTCCAGGGGCCGGGGCCGTGCAGCCGCGCCTCCTCCGGAGCGTGGCGGACCACCCCGCAGCGAATGGTGACGCTCCCCCCCGGCTCCGTGAACTTGACGGCGTTGGAGAGGAGGTTGAGGAGGATTTGCCGCACCCGGTCCTCGTCGCCCACGAAGCGCACGTGCGGACCGCACTCGGAGACGTCGGAGAGGGTGATCCCCTTGGCGGCGGCCTGCGGCTCCACCAGCTCCAGCGCCGCGCGCGCGGTGGCGCGAAGGGGCGCGGGGCGCGCGTCCACCGACATCTCCCCCGCCTCCACCTTGGAGAGGTCCAGCACGTCGTTGACCAGCCCCAGCAGGTGCTGGCTGCTCTTCTGGATGCGCTCCACCTGCTCGCGCTGGCCCGGGGTGAGCGGCCCTTTCATCTCCATGTCCAGCAGGTCCGAGTAGCCCAGGATGGCGTTGATGGGGGTGCGGATCTCGTGGCTCATGGTGGCCAGGAACTGGCTCTTGGCGCGGTTGGCGGCATCCGCCTCAGCGCGCGCGCGGCGCTCCTGCTGCAGGTAGGTCTCGCGCGCCAGCTCGGCGCGGTGGCGGTCGGTGAGGTCGCCCGCCACGTCCACGAAGCCCAGCAGCTCGTCCCGTTCGTCGCGGATGGCGTTGATCACCACGTGCGCCCAGAAGCGCGTCCCGTCTTTTTTGACCCGCCAGCCGTCCTCTTCGAAGCGCCCCTCGCTCGCCGCGAGGCGCAGGTGCGTCGCCGCGTGCTCGGCCTCCTCCTCCGGGTAGAAGATGGAGAGCGGGGAGCCGACCACCTCGGCGGCGGTGTACCCCTTGATCCGCTCCGCGCCCTGGTTCCAGCTCGCCACGCGCCCATCGGGGTCCAGCATCACGATGGCGTAGTCCTGCACCGAGTCCACCAGCAGGCGGAAGCGCCTCTCGCTCTCCTCCAGCGCCGCGCGCCGCCGCTCCGCCTCGCTGTAGAGGATGACGCGACGGAGCGCGAGGGCGGCCAGGTCGGCCAGGGTGCGCGCGCGGGCGATCTCGTCCTGGCGGAACGGGGGATGCCCCGTCTCCTGCAACAGGACGAGGGCGCCCAGCGCGTCCTGCTCCGAGATCAGCGGCACCACCAGCGCCGCGCACCGTCCGCACGCCTCCTCGATGGCCGGGGCGATGGCGCGGCCCTCCTGCGTCAGGTCCGCGATCCACTCGGGCTCGTCGCGCTCCAGCACGTCCTCCGCGAGGGAGCCGGCGTAGGGAACGCAGGTGCCCAGCGGTGGAACTCCGTCGCCCGCGCCGGCGACCACCTGCACGAGCGTCCGCTCGTCGTCCACCCGCTCCACGAACGCCGCCCGCGCCTGCGTGGCGGTGAGAGCGCCGTCCGCGATCCGCCGCAGCACCTCCTCCACCTCGAACGTCGTCGTGAGGCTGCGCGCGACTTCCGACAGCGCCGCCTCTTCCACGGCGCGGCGGCGGAGCTGTCCGCTCTGCATCTCCAACTGGGACGCGCGCTCCTGCAGGAGGCGGTTGACGTCTTCCAGCTCGCCCGCGGCGGCCTGCTGTGCCCGCGCGTGCCGCGCGAAGAGGACGCTGATGAGGAGCGCCAGCCCGGATGCCAGCAGCCCGCCGCCCACGAGCACCCAGATCACCATCGCCCGGCGCCGCGTCTCCTCCCGCCGCTGCGCGCGCAGGATGCGCTCTTCCTCTGCGCGCATCTCCGCGACGATGCGACGCACCTGGTCCATCAGCACCTTGCCGCGCCCGGTGCGCAGCAGCGGCAGCGCAGGCTCCATCCCGCGCTCCGCCCTGACGCGCACCACTTCGGCCATGAACGCCATCTTCTCCGAGCCCACGCGGCTTAGCGCGTCGATCCGCCGCTGCTGCGCGGGGTTCTCGGAGGTCAGCTCGCGCAGCCTCTCCAGGTCGCGGCCGAAGCGCTGCGTTCCCGAGCGGTACGGCTCCAGGTAGCGCTCCTCGCCGGTGAGGAGGAAGCCGCGCTGCCCCGTCTCGGCGTCGCGGACGTCGGAGAGGGTGGTCTCCAGGCGGATGATGACTTCGTGCGTGCGCGTGACCGCGGCGGTGCTCGCGCGCGAGCGCTGCACGGCCTGGTACGTGAGGGCGCACAGCGCCAGCACGAGGAGGGCGGAGCCGTACGTGGCCAGGAGGCGGACGGGCGTCGACAGTCTCATCGGCAGCGTGCGCGGCTCGGTGCCGCGTGTGGTTCTCGGGGCTTCCTCAACACGGGAACGGGTCGCCTGACGGGGTTCTGCGCGGCGGATGCGCCGCGTGCACGGGCCGGCGCGCGCTGAACGCAAGAAGCGGGGCGCACCTGTTTCCCTCACTCCCGTCTCGTTACACTCGACTGCCCCCTCTCCCGATAACAGGAGAGGGCTGCGCCCTCACGTTATGGGAGAGGGCGCTGAACGGCGGTGCGGGTCGTGGAGGGGCGCGATTCATCGCGCCCGTGTCCGGCGCCGCGCCACAACCCTCCAAAATCAAAGCGGGATCCGTGTCTGCCCTCGCTGGCGCCGCGTCAGTTGGATGCCCCAACGTTCCGTTGCACCGGTTTCAACCGCCACGGCCGGCGCCCGCCGCCCGCGCCCGCTCGTCGAACCCCAGCGCGTCCACCAGGCGATTGAACTGCGCGGTGGGGAGCTGGCCGCCGGAGGCCTGGTCGTGGCCGCGCCCGAACTCGTGGCCTACAGGGCCGATGTCCACCGCGCGCAGCAGCTCGGGGAGCACCAGGTCGGGGCGCGAGGTGCGGGCGCTGAAGGCCACGATGCCGGGAAGGTAGCCCCGGTTGGCCGCGATCACCGCGTGGCCTTTGAGGCGCCCGCTCCACTGCTGCGCGA
>JAUJMI010000333.1 GCA_030446945.1 Longimicrobium sp.
AAGAGCCTCAGCACGGGCCTCCTGCACATCGACTCGCACGGCGGGGAGTTCCACATCAAGTCCTCCGGGCTCGTCCTGGACCGCACCTACGTGGGGGTGAAGTGCAACGGCGCCTTCTGGCAAAATCGCGAGCGGGGCCTTCCGTACGTGCATGGGGGGATCCTCCTCTTCGACGGCGAGACCGGTGCACCGCTCGCGCTTCTGGATTCGGTCGAGATCACCATCCAGCGGACCGGCGCGGCCACGGCGGTCGCCGCCAAGCACCTGGCGCGGGCAGATTCACGGGTGGTCACGGTGTGCGGCACGGGAACGCAGGGACGGGTGCAGCTGCGCTCCCTGGCCCGCGTCCTCCCGGTGGATCGGGTCTTCGCGTTCGGCCGCAGCCTGGAGAGCGCCGGGCGCTACGCCGCCGAGATGGCGGCGGAACTGGGGATCGAGGTCGTGGCCGTGCGTGATCTGGGCGAAGCGGCCCGCCAGAGCGACGTCGTCGTGACCTGCACCCCATCCCGGAGCCCGCTCCTGGGCGCGGGCGACATTGCGCCGGGGGCGTTCGTGGCCGCGGTGGGATCGGACAACCCGGCGAAGCAGGAGCTTGACCCGGCGCTGCTTGCCTCCAGCAGGGTGGTGGCGGATATCACGGAGCAGTGCGCGCGCGTTGGCGAGCTGCACCACGCGCTGGAGGCGGGGGTGATGGAGCGAGGCGGCGTGCACGCGGAGCTCGGCGAGGTGGTGGCCGGGAGGAAGAACGGCCGGACCTCGGCGGCCGAGGTGGTGGTGTTCGACTCCACGGGCACCGCGTTCCAGGACGTGGCCGCCGCGGCGATCGCCTACGAACGGGCGGTCGCCGCGGGGCGGGGGGCGCGCTTCGACCCGGCGGGGTGAGCGGGTTACCAGGCCGAACCGGCCCGCCGGGCGTGGCTTGTGCGTCGCTGGCGTGCATCGCGTGGCTGATGCGTCGCCCGCAACGGGGTCGCGCGTGCATGAGGGGCCGGACCCTGTTTACAACCGCGCGCTTCCACGTACGGCCGCGTTCACCTGAGCACCTGGAGTAGCGATGCCGAGGAGTGCAGGATGGGTCTCGATAGTTCGGGCCGTCGCCGCGGGCGTGGTCCTGTGCGCCACGTATCCTCCGCACATCGAAGCCCAGGACCGCCAATCCCCGTCCGCTCAGAGCATCGACTGGAAGGCGGTCGATGCCGCCATGGGGCGCTCCGGCTCCATGCAGGAAGGCGGGGTCTACCGCTTCGGCATGCCGCGCTCCGATCTCAACGTCACGTCGCGGGGTGTGCGCATCCGTCCGGCGCTCGCACTCGGGTCCTGGCTGGCGTTCAAGCAATCGGGTCCCAACCAGGCGGTGGCGATGGGCGATCTCGTCCTCACCGAGGCCGAGCTCAACCGGGTCCTCTCCCGGCTGCAGCAGGATGGGATCGGCCAGACCGCCATCCACAAGCACCTCCTGGAGGAATCCCCCGCGATCTGGTGGACCCACGTCCACGCTCACGGTGATCCCGTGCAGATCGCCCGGACGGTGCGCGCGGCGCTCGCACTGACTGGCACCCCGCGGGCTGCATCGAGCGGGCGGAGCGGGCCCGCGCCGGGTCTCGGGTTGGACACGGCACGGATCAGCCGCATCCTGGGTCACGGCGGGCGCGAGAACTCGGGGATCTACAACGTGAGCGTACCTCGCGTCGAGACGATCCGCGCCATGGGAATCGAGGTGCCGCCGACCATGGGGATGGCGACCGTTATCAACTTCCAACCTACCGGTGGCGGGCGCGCCGCAATCAACGGCGACTTCGTGATGACGGCGGGTGAGATCGACAGGGTGATCGCCGCCCTCCGAGCGAACGGGATTCACGTGGTCGCGCTTCACAACCACCTTACGGATGAGGAACCCCGGTTGTTCTTCATGCACTTCTGGGCCAATGACGACGCACTGAAGCTCGCGCGCGGGCTTCGCGCCGCGCTCGACCAGACGAACTCCCGGCCAGGGACGGGACGTTAGAGCAAGTTTCGGGTGCGCGGGCCCCAGAGCCGATCGCGCATTTGGGTGGGATAAGAAGGGGCACGGGGTACCCAGACCAGGGGTGCCCCGGTGCTCCTTCGTGATCGCAGACCGAGTCTGCCACGTCCAGGCGAGGCTCGACCAGCCAATTCGTGTTGCACTGCGGCCGAACGGACTGCACGAGGATCTCGCATCCAACGCAAAGATCGCGCACTGAGCCGGGCCCGGCGTTTTCCGCCCGGTCATCTTGATGATAGGTCACCCGGCACACGATCCCGCAATGCGGAATGGTTCCCCCAGAACTCCCCACATCAGTTGAACGGGAGCAGGGCACCGACTGGTCAGCCTCGTTCTAAGTGATTGTGGATGCGCTACTTCATCGGCCCCTTTGCGATCGTCTGGAACTGCATGTTGCTGATGCCCTCGTAGATGGAGCCGCGCTTGGCGACGCGGTACAACGGCGTCAGGAGTTCGCGGCAGCGGCTGTGCCCGTTCTGTTCCGCAAAGGGAGGCGAGATCTTGAAGACGACCTGAGGTTCCCACCTGCTGCGTGCCATCTCCGCCACGCAAAGCTGAATGCTGCGGGGGGCGCGGTCAGCGGCCGTTCGTCCGATCGCGACGCACCAATTCGGCTCAGGTGAAGACACTTGACGAGTGGGTTCGTTGGGTCGAGCTTTCGACGCCTGCAACTTCTTTTCCCCTACGCCCCACGCGAGGTCCGGCCGCGCGTGAAGCTCCGCGAAAGGGCCGGCTCCGGCGAGTGGCCCGTTGCCGCCTTGCTGAAGCTGATGCCGCAGCACGGCGAGCCTCAGCGCGCGCTCGACGCCCATCGGCAGATCACATGAATCGATTCTCCATCCCCTGCTTCCTGGTGGCGGCGATCTCGGGCCTGCCGGCATGCCGCGGGATGCCCGCCGTTCCGGCGAGCCCGGAGCCAGGTCCGGCCGCCGCCTACCACGTCCGTTTCGGTCGCGAGGGCGACACCGTGGTGGCCTATATCCGGGCGAGAGTCCCGGTCCCCGCCGGCGTGCTGCTGATGTATCCGGAAGGGGCCGAGCGGTTCGCCTCAGGGTGGTCCCACTTCGTGACGGGCTTGGAGGCGCGGGACACGGCGGGCCGGCCGGTCGCGCTGGAGCCGGCCGGCCGCGACCAGTGGCGGGTGGGCGGTACGGAGGTCGTGGACCTCTCGTACCGCGTGCGTCTTCTCCACGATCGCGAGCCTCGCAAGTGGCAGTTCGGAGTAAAGGAGGTCGCGTACGTGCGGCCTGAGTTCGCGTTTGCCACGGGCAAGGCGCTCTTCATCACGAACCTGGAGATGCCCCCAGCGGTGGTGCGGATCGCCCCGCCGCGCGGCGGGCGCGTGCTCACGAGTTGGAGTCGGGCTTCGGGCGGGGACAACGTGTTCCGCGTCTCCGGCCCGCTGGAGCTCACGGAGTCGGTGATCGTCGCGGGCACGCCCATCGTTCGCGCGGTGCAGGTCGGCAACACCCGCGTCGAGGTCGCGACTGGACCGGGGCTGGCCTTATCCGCCGAGAACATCGTGCGGCACGTGAATCGGTTCCTGCCCGCCGCTGCAGGCCTCTTCGGGGCGACGCCGCCAGACACGCTGCTGGTGGTGGCCGAGCGGGACACTGCCTACGTGGGCGGTGGGGCGGCGTTCAGCGGCGGCATCAGCCTCATGTTCCCCGAGCCACTGGGGCCGGCCAACCTCGCGCGGTGGGGGCACGTTCTCGACCACGAGATCGTACACCTCTGGATCGGTCACCGCATCCGGTATCCGGATGAGGCGCCCGAGTACTGGTTCTCGGAGGGGTTCACCGAGTATGCGACGTGGATGCTGGAGGCGGCGCACGGGCTCGTTCCGGAGGACACGCTGCCCGACGTGATCGCCAAACAGGCGGCGGACTACCGGCGACAGGCGGGCCGCGCCTCCATGCAGGCGGTGAGCGGGGAGAAGGCGAAGTACTACGACCTGATCTACAGCGGCGGCTTCCTGGTTGCTCTAACCCTGGACGTCGAGATCCGAGCGCGGACCAACCTGAAGCGCGGGCTCCCGGAGGTGTTGCGTGCCATGTACCTGGAGTACGGGGATCCTGAGGCGGCCCGCTACACGGCCCGGGACGTCGTCCGCGTCGCAAGCGAGACCTGCGCGTGCGACTTGCGCCCCTTCTTCGGGGCGCACGTGTTCAGAACGGGTGTATTGCCGGTCGATGACGTTGTGGAGCGGCTCGGCTTCGTGCTGTCCAGCGGTGGCGCAACGGCGTCCGGGCATGCGGAGCCCGCGGGAATGCAGGTGCGGGAGCTGCGCGACGGGTGGCTGCGCGGGTGGCGAATTCCCGCAGCACGCGCAAGGGGGGGTTCCGGGGGCATCGACCAGCACGTACCGATAGAAGTGTCGTGGTGGGGCACCGACGACGCCTCCATGCGGAGGCTGACTCGGTGGGCCGTAACGGATAGGCCGAGGTGATCCAGCGGCACATCGTAAGGTTTAGACCTGCCCAATACCGAGCTGAGGTGGGCGACATGCGCGCCTCGATCAATCACATTTCCGGCGCTCTGCGCCGCTATGCCGGATCCCCGGAGCGCAACGGCGGAGGAGCCTGAGGACGGCGCACACCGTCCGCGTCCGCCTTCAGAGCGCGGGCTTGTTCCCTGCCAGTTA
>JAUJMI010000334.1:0-2514 GCA_030446945.1 Longimicrobium sp.
GTGGTGTAGTGTGCGCAGGCCTCAGGGTCCCTGAAACGCGGCGCGATCCACTTTTCGGCGTTGATGCAGCACGCGCAATATCGGGATGCGTTCGGACCGATGCGGCGTCACGCCCAAGTAGAAGTAGAAGATGTCGTACGGATACGGCGCACGATCTACACACGGATGCCGCCGCTCAGTTTCGGACGAACGGCCGATTTCCGGCTCCAGCCCTGCCCGCCTGCACGAGTCGAGGATCCCCTGCGCCACCCGCCGGGCTGCGGCGGGGTTGCACCGTGCAACGGCGTAGAAATCGATGATCTGATCCAGATCGCGTGCCGCGTAGGCGGTGATTCGAAAGGTGCTCAGACGCGGGACTCCTCTAAAGCGGCGATGCGCTCGAATGCACGCCGGAACACCTCCTCCCCGTCCGGGACGTTTCCTAGCTCTACATCGTCCAGCCCGAGCTGGATTTCCCGCCGGAGCTCTTCCACCTCCGCAAGTTGCATTTCCTCCTGCTGCAGCCGGTGAAGTCCTTCTTCCACAAGCTCACTCGCGCTCCTCGACGGCCCGCCCAGGTGGCGCTCCGCGGCGATCGAGCGGAGAACCTCCTCGAACACGTCCTCGCCACCGATGCCCTCGCCACGGTCGAGCTGTTCGATGCTCACCTGAACATTCGGGCGTAGTGCGTCCACCTCGTCCGGTACCCGTCTCCCTTCTGCCGGAGCAGCGGCAGTCCCGCGCGGATCGCGTCGTCGGCGCTCCTGAACTGCCCTGCTTCCACCCGCTCCTTCACGAGCGCTCCAGCTGTGCCGGCCACGTGATGTCCATTCCCTCCTCGCACGTGTGGGTGATGGTAGAGGATCGGGGGGAACGCCGCGCGGTGTCAATCTCTCCTTTCTCCGCCAGTCGGCGCACACGGCAGGCCGGGCGCGGCGTATCGGAAGCGCGCGTAATCCGCCGCCGCCCGGACCGGTTTCGTGCCGCGGCTTGCGGGTGGTTCGCGGCGCGGTTAGCGTCGGCGCATGACCAGGAACACCCGGACGGTGGAGGCGCTGGTGATCGGCGCGGGGGTGATCGGACTTTCGGCGGCGATCCGGCTGCAGGAGGCGGGGCTGCGTGTGCGCGTGTGGACCGCGGCGGCGCCGGCCGAAACCACGTCGGCGGTGGCGGCGGCGCTCTGGTACCCGTACCTCGCGTACCCCGCGGAGCGCGTCGCCGCCTGGGCGCAGCGCACCTTTGCCGAGCTCGTGCGGCTGGCGGACGAGCCCGGTGCGGGCGTCCACATGGTCCCCGGCTTCGAGCTGTGGCGGCGGGCGGTGCCGTATCCGTCGTGGGGGGCCGGGGTTCCCGGCCTGCGCCGCATTCCGCCCGCGGACCTCCCCGCGGGGTACGCGGACGGGCACGCCGTCACCGTTCCCGTGGCCCGGATGGGCACGTACCTCGGGTACCTGGCGGACCGGTTCGCGGCTGGCGGTGGACGGCTGGAGCTGCGCACGGTGCGGGTACTGTCACGCGCGGCGCACTCCGCGCCCCTCGTGGTCAACTGCGCCGGGCTGGGCGCGCGCACCCTGGCCAGCGACGAGACGGTGGTGCCCGTGCGTGGCCAGATTGTGCGGGTGGAGAATCCCGGCGTGGAGCGCTTCTGGCTGGATGACGAGCACCCGGAGGGCCTGACGTACATCGTCCCGCGCGGGGACGACTGCATCCTGGGCGGAACGGCGGAAAAGGGGGAGTGGAGCACCACGCCGGAGCCGGAAGCCGCCCGCGGCATCGTCCGCCGCTGCGCGGCGCTGGAGCCGCGGCTGGCGGAGGCGCGCATCCTGGAGCACCGCGTGGGGCTGCGCCCGGCACGTCCATCGGTGCGCCTGGAGGCGGCGGAGCTTCCCGGCGGGGGGCGGGTCATCCACTGCTACGGACACGGCGGGGCGGGCGTGACGCTGTCGTGGGGGTGTGCGGACGAGGTGGCGGAGATCGCGAAGGAATGGAGTGCTGGGGGCTGAGCAGGAGGAGCACCGGTGCGATCAGGGACGGCACGAACCAGGATCGGCTGCGATGATCGTCGTGCAGCACATCGGGACGAGGTGGACCAAGCGGTCCCGCGGCATGCAGGGGGCCGCCGCTCGGAACGCCGTCGCTCGTCTGATGCCACTGCCCGCGTTTCCGGACGAGCCGCCGGGGATACGCCTCCACAAGGTGATGGCGCGTGAGGAGCATGGGTTCGAGCTACATCAGCAGACCGAGATCATCGAGCCCGGCCAGGGCTTCACTGGTTACTGGACCTTGCACTTCGTCCCCGCGGATCGGACGTGGTGGTGGAGCTCAAGTACGCAGGGGAGGAACACGGGCTCACCCCCCCGGAGAGAGAACCGCCACGCGATCTTTCGGCTCGAACCGGGACAGCTGGGCACACTGCACATCAACCGGCGGTTCAGCTACAGCTCGGGACAGTACTACAAGCAGCACTCCGTGAACATCACCAACGTCGAGACATCCTCGCACGACCTCTTCATGCGAGCACCGGCGGATCACCTC
>JAUJMI010000334.1:2614-4660 GCA_030446945.1 Longimicrobium sp.
CAACGTCGAGACATCCTCGCACGACCTCTTCATGCGAGCACCGGCGGATCACCTCGCCGACATGACGGTCAACCTGTTCTAGAGGATTATGACGGAACCGTGGCACCCCGGCGAAACCCCGGAAGAGCAGGCCGCCCGCCGCGAAGCGTACCAGCGGCTGGTGGATGCCGCGCATCGTATCGGCGTCCCGCTGCAGCACCTGCGCGACGGGCTGCGGCAGGTGGCGCACAACGAGGCGGAGACGCGCCGCTTCCTCGCCGAGGACGTGTACGGCGTCCCCGACGACCTGCTGGACGACATGGTCCGCATCCGCTTCGCGGAGCTGGACGAGGGTGGCTGAGGAGGCGCCGCGTTCCGCCGGTGGGACGTTCCCAAAAACGGACACCCGCACCCGCGCGCCTCAACCGCGCGGGCATCGGCGCGTCGACGGGGTAATCCCGGGGCGCGCGTCTTCACGCAGGCGGAGCTGGACACCGCGGCGCAGTCGGTGGGGGTGAACCGCGCCTTCGTGCGCGATCTGCTGGGCGGCGGCAGCGCCGTGGGCCACGCCTGCGCTACGCGGACATGGGCAAGCGCGGCCGGGAGCTCCCGCCTCAATGCGTGGCTTGAGCTCGTGGGCGTGGTCGGCGACCTGGAATCGAGCCCCGTGGACGGGGAGCGCGTCGCGGCGCGCATCTACGAACCGCTCCCGGCGGAGGGCGCCAGGGGTGCGCTGGGTCACGCTCCACGTGCCGCGGCGCGGCCGGCTCAGGGGCGGTTCAGGCACTTCTGGCACGCGGATGCGGGCATCGTCCGCAGGCACGCGTCCATGATGACCTCCGCCTGGTGCTGGGCACGCAGCTCTCGAAGGTCGGAGCACGTGGAAGTGGACGCCGGATCGGTTATCTCCGGCAGCTGCAGGACGACCCGCCCCCCGCGGAGCACGTTGATGCGCCCTCCCTCCGCCCCTACCCGCAGCTCGGCCGCGTCGCCGCCGTTCCAGAGCCGGAGAGCCGTAGAGCCGGCGGTGTCAGCCCAGAATTGACCCGTCTGGCCTTTGCGGCTATCCAACGTCAGCCCGACGATTCCGGAGCGGTCGAGCGTCACGTACCCGCCGCGCTCCTGGCCCGTCGTGTCGTAGACGAGAACCCCGGCGGCACGGTCCCGCCTCGGGGTCCGCTTCCCCTGGACGACCGCATCCGGCAGGTCGCCCCCGATCCGCACGCGCACGACTCCGCGCCGGTCCACCACGCGCAGCTCCGACACCGTGATCACCTCGGGGTCGGACGATTCCGCGCGCGCGGTCGCGATGCAGCTCGCCAGTATCCCGCCGGCGATCGCGAGCAGCAGCACGCCCACGATCCGGGATAGCCGCCGGTTGGCCCGCTCACAGGCGGCCAGGCGAGAGAGGACTTCCTGCTCCATGCCCTTACCCTCAGTTGTCGGTTCTTGAGTACCAGCGGTCGGATGCAGGGTAGACCCCAGGGCAACCGGCACTGGAGTGAGGCGTCCGATGCGGAGGGGGCGATGCTCTCCTTCTCCAACCTCGGCTCCGTGCGGTCGCCCCAGTCCGGCCGCGTGCGCCGCGCCGCCGCCCTGGTGAAGTCGCGCGAGCCCGGCCTGGAGATCAACGGCGAGATGCAGGCCGAGGTTGCCGTGGACCCCGAGGTGCGCCGCTCCGTGTACCCGCACGGCACGCTCACCGACGCTCCCAACGTCCTGATCTTCCCCGATCTGGACGCCGCCAACATCGCGTCCAAGCTGCTCGGCAAAGTGGAGGCGTTCGGCCGCATCCTCCTCGGCGTGGCGCACCACATCCACGTCCTCCAGCGCCGCAGCGAGGCCGTGGAGATCGCGAACCTCACCGCGCTGGCGGTGGTGGACGGGCAGGAGAGGGGGGAACTGCAGGTGTGAGGAAGGTCGTTTGGCGAAGACGAGAGGGCTGGAACCGCGGGTATGTGCGGTTCCACCCCTCTCGCGCTCTGGTGCAACGCTGACAAGCGCTCAGGCCGGGTTCGTTACCGGGCCCGGATTACCTCCACGATGTCCCTGGACTCACAGGAGACG
>JAUJMI010000335.1 GCA_030446945.1 Longimicrobium sp.
CAGAAGACGGGGTGCCTGTCGCTCACCGACCGCTCCAACTTCGGCTACATCTACTTCGAGCGCGGGCGGATCAGCTACGCCTCCATCGTCAACCGGCGCGACCGGCTGGGCGACCTGCTGGTCAAGAACGGACTGCTGGACGCCAAGGACCTCTCCGCCGCCATCGACGACCAGGCGAAGTCGCCGGGCGAGCGGCTGGGCGAGATCCTGATCCGCCGCGGCTCCATCACGCGCGACCAGCTGGAGCACTACATCCGCATCCAGATCGAGGAGGCGGTCTACTTCCTCTTCACCTGGACGCAGGGCTCCTTCTACTTTGAGGCCGACCAGCGCCCCGAAGAGGGCTCCTTCCAGGTGTCGATCAACCCGGAGAACCTCCTGCTGGAGGGGGCGCGGCGGATCGACGAGTGGAGCCTGATCGAGAAGAAAATCCCCTCGCTCGACCTGGTGTTCGAGACGGACCGCACCAAGCCGATGGACGGGCTGGAGCTCTCCGACGACCAGCGGAAGATCATCCCGCTGATGGACGGCAAGCGAACCGTGCAGGAGCTGATCGAGGAGAGCGGGATGGTGGAGTTCGACGTGGGAAAGGCCCTCTTCGGCCTGATCCAGGCCGGCTTCGCCCACCCGGTTGGGCGCCGCTCGCCCGCGGAGCAGAAGGAGGTGCCGCAGGCCCGCATCGACGAGCACCGCAACCTGGGGATCGCGTTCTACCGCACGGGGATGTACGACGAGTCCACGCGCGAGTTCAGACGCGTGGCGGAGCTTCAGCCCCACAACGTGGACTCGCGCTTCCACCTGGCGCTGATCGGCCTGCGCAAGGGCGACGACCGGATGGCGCTCCGCTTCTTCAAGGAGACCACCGAGATGGCGGGCGCGCGCGCCGCCGTGCTGCACGGGATGTCGCTCGCGCTGGAGCGGCTGGGGCGCCTCCCCGACGCGCGCTTCGCATCCGACGAGGCGGCGCGTCTGGCCCCGCAAAGGCCGCAGGTGCAGCTCTCGCGCGCCATCCTCCTCCTCAAGCAGGGCGAGGCGCACGAGGCCGCCGCGGCGTTCGCCCGCTTCCGCGAGGCGTTCACCGGGCCGCGCCTTCCCGCCGCGTACTTCGCCTTTGCCGTCCTGGCCGAGGCCGCATCCGGGCGCCCCGATGCGGCGCTCAAGCTGGGGGAGGAGGGAATCGCGCTGCACGCGCACTCCGCCCCCCTGCACCTGCACCTGGGCGTGGTGCGCGAGCGCCGCGGCGAGTGGGAAGCCGCCGAGGCCATGTACCGCCGCGCCGTCGAAGAGGACGGCGACCTGCCGCAGGCGCACAAGGCCCTGGGCGACGCCCTGTACCGCCGCGGCGCCTATGACGACGCAGCCGAGTCGTACGGCCGCGCCCTCCAGATCAACGCCGCCCTCGGCGACGACGTCTATTTCCGCCTGGGCAACATCCACTACAAGAAGATGGAGCGCGCCGAGGCCGTGAAGCTGTGGCGCCGCGCGCTGGAGCTGAACCCGCAGAACACCGTCGTGCGCACCAACCTGGAACTGGTGGAGAAGGTGCTGGGATGAGCGTTCCGCCGGCGGGCATTCCTCCCTTTCAGCTCCTGCTGGAGGGCGACGACGAGGAGCTGGAGCTGCTGAAGCGCAAGATCGAGCGCGACCGCGGCTTCAACTGCCAGTTCTACAAGGACAAGTGCCTCCGCCGCCGCATCGCGGTGCGGATGAGGGCGCGCGGGGAGCGTACGTTCGCCGACTACGGGTCGCTGCTGGACCGCGATCCCGGGGAGTACGACCTGCTGCTGGACACGCTCACCATCAACGTCACGAAGTTCTTTCGCAACATGGAGACGTGGAACGCGGTCGAGCAGCAGGTGGCGCCGCACCTCTTCGCCGGGCCCGGGCCGGTGCGCGTGTGGAGCGCGGGCTCGGCCAGCGGCGAGGAGGCGTACACCGTCTCGATCCTGCTGCGCGAGTGGGCGCAGCGCAACGGGCGCACGGCCGACCTGGCGCGGCTGCGCATCACCGGCACCGACATCGACCGGCGCTCGCTGGAGGCGGCGGAGCGCGGCGCGTACCCCGAGCTGTCGCTGACGGAGACGCCGGAGGCGGTGCGGCGGCGCTGGTTCAGCCCCGGGCCGCCGTTCCAGCTCGACGCGGCGGCGAAGCAGGGCGTGCGCTTCGTCCACCGCGACCTGATCTCCGGCCCGCCGGAGGCCGAGCAGTCGCTGATCTTCTGCAGGAACGTGGTGATCTACTTCGACCGCGAGATCCAGGAGCGCCTCTTCAAGCGCTTCCACGACGCGCTGGTCCCCGGGGGGTTCCTGGTGATGGGCAAGGTGGAGACGCTGATCGGCGAGGCGCGCACGCTCTTCCGCTCGGTGAACAACCGCGAGCGGATCTTCCAGCGGCCCGCATGAAGCCCATCCATCACTTCGTAAAGGTGGCTCAGCACGCCGTGGGCGGGCGGGGCGACATGCTGGTGACGCTGGGGCTGGGCTCGTGCGTGGCGATCCTGCTGCAGGACCCCAGGGCGGGGGTGATGGGGATGGCGCACGCCCTCCTCCCGGAGCCGGGGCTCTCGCGCGACGCCAGCAACCCGTGGAAGTTCGCCACCACCGCCGTCCCCGCGCTGGTGGAGGAGCTGAAGGCGATGGGCGCGCGCGAGGGGCGGCTGGAGGCGCGGCTGGTGGGGGGCGCCGCGATGTTCTCCACGCTGATGGTGCCCGGCACGCTCAACATGGGCGAGCGAAACCTGCGCGCGGCCCGCGCGGCGCTGGAAGAGGCGGGGATTCCCATCCTGGGCGAGGAGGTGGGGCGCGACTACGGGCGCTCGGTGCGCATGAGGATCGGCCCCGGCAACACCGTCGTCTCCTCCGTGGGGAAGCCGGATGTCGCTCTCTGACCCGGCAGGGCGCCCGTACACCGTCCTGGTGGTGGACGACAGCGCCTTCATGCGCAAGGTGATCTCGGACATCCTCTCGCGGGGCGACGAGTTCCGGGTGATCGGCACCGCGCGCAACGGCAACGACGCGCTGCGCAAGGTTCACAAGCTGAACCCGGACCTGGTGACGATGGACGTGGAGATGCCGGAGCTGGACGGGCTGTCGGCGCTCGGCTACATCATGAGCGAGACGCCGCGCCCCGTGGTGATGCTCTCCGCCTACACCACGGAGCGCGCGGAGGCCACCATGCGCGCGCTGGACTACGGCGCGGTGGACTTCATCGCCAAGCCCTCCGGCACCATCTCGCCGGACCTGGCCAAGGTGGCGGACCAGCTGCTGGACGCCCTGCGCGCCGCCGCCGCCGCCAACCTGGCCGCAGTGCCGGTGCGGATGCCGCGCCGCCCCCTCCCGGACCTTCCGCCCGCTCCGCCGCGGAGCGCGCGCGCCGCGGGGGGCGAGCCGTCCGACGTGGCGGTGGCGATCGCCGCCTCCACCGGCGGGCCGCGGGCGCTGGCCGAGGTGATCCCCCGCATCCGCAACCCGCTGGGCGCGGCGGTGCTGGTGGTGCAGCACATGCCCCCCAATTTCACCCGCACCCTGGCCGAGCGGCTGGACGGGATGGGCGGGCTCTCCGTGGGCGAGGCGGAGGACGGCGAGCCGGTGCGGCGCGACCATGTCTACCTCGCTCCCGGAGACTTCCACATGCGGGTGGTGCGCGAGGGCGGCGAGGTGAGGATCGCGCTGGACCAGGAGCCGGCCGTGTGGGGGGTGCGTCCCGCGGCCGACCCGCTCTTCCACAGCGTGGCCGAGGTGTACGGCGCGCGCTCGGTGGGCGTGGTGCTCACCGGGATGGGGCGCGACGGGGCGGACGGGCTGCGCGCCATCCGCGAGGCGGGGGGCGGCGCGCTGGCGCAGGACCGCGCCACCGCCGTCATCTGGGGGATGCCGCAGGCCGCCGCCGAATGGGCCGAGCTCGTCCTCCCGCTGGACCGCGTCCCGGAGGAGATCGCGAGCGCCGTGGACGCGCGTCCCATTCCGCTGGCGGGGTCCGGATGAGCGAACTCGACTTCCGCGCGCGCGCCGCGCTCGACGAGGGCGTGCAGGTGATCGCCTTCCGCATGGGCGGCGAGCTGCACGGGTGCGACATCCTCCTGGTGCACGAGGTGCTGGCGCGGCTCCCTGTCCATCCCCTCCCGGACATGCCGCCGCACCTGCTGGGCGTGGTGCGCCTGCGCGGCGAGCTGGTGCCGGTGCTGGACGTGGCTCCCTCGCTCGACCTGCGGCTGGAGGCGGGGCGCGCGCCCGCCGTGCTCGTGACCGGCGAGGAGGGCGCGCGCGTCGGCATCGCGGCGGACGCGGTGAGCGACGTGATGACGGTGCCCCCCGGCGCGTTCCGGCCGGCGCCGCGCGGCGGCGGGTACCTGGTGGGAGTCGCCCGCGTGGGCGAGCAGCTCGTCAACCTCATCGACCTGGCGGAGATCCTCCGCGACCAAGCCACCCTGTCCCACGGGGAGAAGCCTTGAGAAACGTACGCCAGGCGGCGGTGCCGCAGGTGCAGCTCGTCACCTTTCGCGTGGGAGGCGAGGAGTTCGGGCTGGACGTCTTCTCCGTGCACGAGATCCTCAGCTACCAGCAGCCCACCCCCATGCCGCGCGCCCCCGAGTTCGTGGAGGGGGTGCTGGACGTGCGCGGCACGCTGGTGCCCATCGTGGACCTGCGCCGCCGCTT
>JAUJMI010000029.1 GCA_030446945.1 Longimicrobium sp.
GGTTCGTTACCGGGCCCGGATTACCTCCACGATGTCCCTGGACTCACAGGAGACGGAGGAGCCGGTCATACTCAGAGTGTGAGCCGATCCAGAACCACACCACCGTATCGTCGCGGTGGCGGTCCCCGAGTGCGCGGTAGTGTAGCCCAACGCGCGCCGAGTAGATCGGAAGCGTAGCGTGAACCTGTTTGAAACGCAGTCCCGGGTGCCACGGGTCCTGCAGGAACTGCTGATATGCCGCGCGTGCTTGCTCCCGAACGGGACCAGGCAGACCCGAAAGCGCTTTCCGGAAAGGCGCGGTGGTCCGCGAGTTCACATGTGTTCCGGGTCGAGCGGCACGGTGCGACCGGAGCGGTACTCCGCCCGGGCTTCCGCCGCTAGCTGTGCGAGCAGATCCTGCGAGTTCGAGAACGCCTCACTCCATCGGCGATCATCTTCCAGATCGGCCAGGATCAGAGCAGCGAGTGCGTCTTGCTCAGATTCCGAAAGAGCGCTGGCCTTCTGGAACGCTTGCTCAAGGAGACGGGTCATGGATCACATCGCTCGTTCGGGTGGGCCACCAGCATGATAGGCAATGCCGCGCAAGCGTGTCGCAGGCTGCATCACCCGCCTCTGACTCCGGGACTTGCCTCAGGAGATCCAGTACTCCGAGCTACACGTTAGCAAAGTGCGGCCTTGAGAGGAAGTCCGTAATGGCATACACGGGCGAACCCAGCCAACCCGCAGACGGAGCGGTTCAGGCGATGGCCGCCATGGACCCGCACTCCGCGCCTTCGACACCCGGACAGCACCCCGAGAAGCACACCGGACATCGCCATCTTCCGCCACCCGAAGGCCGCGATGCGTACTAAGCCTCGCAAGGTGGAAGCGTTCGGCCCGATTCAACTGGACATGGCGCACCCCATCCGCGTCCTCCCGCGCCGCAGCGAGTTCCGCCCACGCCCCCCTTCGGGTTGACTCCCGCAGTTGATCTGCGTAGCTTTAGCGCTCCCGAACGATCGTTCGAACGAGCGGCGCACGGGACCGAAACCTTCCCTTGGCGCAGGCACGCGGCCGCCCCCCGCGCGGGACGGCCGCCCGAACGAAACCAAGAGAACTCCACGTCCCAACCCGCAGAGGGAGAGGATCGGATGGCCCGATATACTGACGAAGAGCTAAAGGAAAAGGTCCACAACGGCTTCATCGTCGAGTATCCCGACGAGATGACGGAGGGGTACCGGAACGCGCTGATCGTGCAGCTGCTGGTGCAGGCGGACACGGAGCTGATCTCCGCGCCGGCGTACTTCGGGGCGGCCAAGGATGCGCCGTCCACCAACACGATGGTGAGCGCCACGGCCATCATCCAGGACGAGCTGGCGCACGCCAACATCGCGTACCGCCTCCTCGAAGACCTGGGCATGGATAAGGAGCAGCTCGTGTACGGCCGCCAGGCGCACGAGTTCAAGCACCCGTACGGCTTCGACCACCCGCTGGAGAACTGGGCGGAGCTGGTGGTGGCCAACGGCCTCTACGACCGCGCGGGGATCACGCTGCTGGGCGACGTCTTCAAGAACACGTCGTACGGCCCGCTCAAGCGCGCGCTGGTCAAGGTGGACCAGGAGGAGACCTTTCATCTGCGCCACGGCGAGATGTGGATGAAGCGCCTCTCGGCCGCCGGCGGCGAGGCGAAGGAGTCGATCCAGCGTGCCGTCGACTGGATGTTCCCGATGGCGGTGGAGTGGTTCGGGCTTCCGGACGACATGAAGCGCCATTCCGGACAGCTCGACTACAAGCTCAAGGGGATGACCAACGACGAGCTCCGGCAGACGTGGATGCAGTCCACCGTGCCGCTCTGCGAGTCGATCGGGATCGAGGTGCCGGCGCACTGGGACGAGGGTCGTGAGCGCTTCGTGCTGGACTACGCCTTCCCCTGCGAGTACGACGAGGACGAGAAGCGCTGGCTCATGGACGAGGGCGAGATCTCGTGGAGCCAGGTGTTCGAGCGGTGGAAGGGGCGCGGGCCCGCGAACAAGCGCTTCGTGGAGTCGATCCAGGAGGGGCGGGCGTTCCGGGGCATGCTGGAGGCGGCATGACGGGAACCGCGGTGCGTGAGTGCGGGAGTGCGTCAGTGCGTTTGTACGGCGACGAGCTCAGCGCACTCACGCAGTCACGCGCTGACGCACTTCCGTCCTACCCGGTGCCGGCGGAGGAGCGCACGGGGCCGCTGTGGGATGCGCTGCGCGAGGTGATGGACCCCGAGATCCCCATCTCGCTCGTGGACCTGGGGCTGATCTATGGCGTGCGGCAGGAGGGGACGACGGTGGAGGTGGACCTAACCTTCACGGCGACCGCCTGCCCGTGCATGGCCTTCATCCACTTCGACATCCAGGACCGCCTGCGGCGCGAGTGCGGCGTGGCCGAGGTCAAGGTCAACGAGGTGTGGACCCCCGCGTGGACCAAGGCCCGCATCTCGCACGAGGGCCGGGAGATGCTGAAGACGATGGGTGTCTCGATGTAACAGCGAGTGCTAAGTGCTTAGTGCCAAGTGAACTCCACCCAGGACTTAGCACTTAGGACTCAGCACTTTTGCCCCCATCCTTCCTTACCGACGGCCCATGAAAGAACCCGTATACGAAGTCTTCGCGCGCAAGGCGCGGGAGGAGCCGCTGCGGCACATCGGCTTCATCAACGCGACGGACGACGACCTGGCGCGCGTGTACGCCTGGAAGACGTACGACGAGCAGAACTGGGCGGAGATGTGCGTCATCCCGCGCAGCGCCATCATTCCGGTGGATCCGGGGGAGAGCCAGTTCGTGACGGCCAACGCCCCCGCCACCGAGGACTCGATCGTCCACGCGCGCGCCACGGGGGCGTACGGCGGGAGCGACGTGGCCATCAAGGGGGACGCATGAGCATCGCCGAGGGCGCCGCGCGGGTGGAGAAGGCGGAGGAGCTGGGCGAGGGCGTCCGGGCCGCTCTCCGCGACCTGATCCTGACGCTGGCCGACTGCAAGCGGGTGCTGGGCCTCCGCTATTCGGACAAGATGCTGGGCGCGCCCACGCTGGAGGCGGGGATCGCCGCGTCGTCGATGGCGCAGGACGAGTGGGGGCACGGCCGCCTGACCTATGCCCTCCTCTCCGAGTTCGGCGACGACCCCAAGGGCGAGCTGGAGCACGGCCGCCCCGCCACCGAGTACCGCAGCATGGGGCCGCTCGACCGCGGCTTCCGCTCGTGGAGCGAGACGGTGGCCGCCGGGCTCCTGCTGGACACCGCGCTCACGGTGCAGTACGGCGCGCTGCTGGACAGCCGCTACGTCCCCGTGCACAACCGCGTGCAGAAGCTGCTGGACGAGGAGCGCTTCCACTTCCAGTACGCCGCCGGGTGGGCGCGCCGCATCGCCGGGGTGTCGGTGGTGCGCGGGGAGTTCGCGGCGGCGCTGGCCGGCTACCTTCCCGAAGCTCTCCGCTGGCTCGGGCGCGACGATGCGGAGTCCACCCAGCTCCTCCTCTCCGAGGGAATCGTGACGCAGGGGCCGTCCGCGCTGCGCGCCCGCTTCCTGCGCCGCGTGGGTCCGGTGCTCGCCGAGACGGACCTGGCCGAGTCGCTGGGAGTCACCCAGGTCGATGGCGGTGAGTGGCGCTGCGACGCCACGCTGCGCTGGGAAGGCTGGAACGACGCCACCCGCCGCGCCAGCGGTGTGCTGGACGAGGAGACGGCCGCCCGCGCCCGCGGCGACAAGAACCGCGCGATGCTCCTGGACTGACGTGGCCGAGCCGCACGCCGAGCGCCGCCCGGACGAGGTGGAGGAGAGCACCCTCCCCGACGCCGCGCCCTGCCCCTTCTGCGACGGGCGCGACACCCGGCTGATCAACCCGTTCGGCGGACAGCTATCGGTGGCGCAGTACTGGTGCAACCGCTGCCGCACGGGCTTCGAGTACATCAAGTGGGAAGACTGAGCCCGGGTACATCGGGTGATGGTCGGCCCTGAACGAGGGGGGGGCCGAGGCGGGGAGAGGGCGGGCAGACACGTGGGTTCGCCCTTGCGATGCATCGGTGTGCGCGATGGGCGTCGACGCGGCGGCGGGCACGGGCGTGATGAATCACGCCCCTACGGCCATCTCCTCCAGGGCGCGGCGCACGTAGACGGGGACCATGGCGTGGCGCCAGTCGGGGTCCACGATCAGGTTCTCGAGGGGGTGGCACTGTTTGAAGGCAAGTGCGGCGGCGGCGTCCACCACCTCGTGCAAGGGCGCGCCCGCGAGCTTGTCCAGGCCCGAGACCATGCGCGGCTTCGCTCCCAGCGCGGACACGACCAGCGACAGCGACTCGACCCCGCTGCCGGGCGTGAGGCGCGCGGCGGCGGCGATGGAGAGGAGCGGGTAGTCGACCGAGTTGCGCTGCCTCACCTTGCGGTACGCGGTGCGCAGGCCCGGAGCAGGCAGCGGGATGCGGATGCGGTGGACGAGCTCGTCGCGGCGGCGCACGGTGTTCGCTTTGCCATCGGCGATGAAGAAGTCGGCGACCGGCAGCGTGCGCGTGCCGTTGGCGGAGGCGAGGTCAATCGAGGCGCCCAGCGTCATCAGGACGGGGGGCGTGTCGGCGGAGTGGGCGGCGACGCACTTCCTGCCGACCTTGGTGACGTGGCAGACCTCGCCATCCTTTTTGAGGCAGAAGCCCAGCGCCTCGCGCCAGAAGTAGGACTGGTTGTAGTAGGTGCAGCGCGTATCCAGGCAGAGGTTGCCGCCCATCGTGCCCGAGTTGCGGATCTGCGGGGCGGCCACCTTGCCCGCGGCTGCGGCGAGGGAGGGGAAGACTCGGCGCACCAGCGGGTTGCGCGAGACCTCGGTGAGCGTGGCCCCGGCGCCGATCACCAGCTCCCGTGCGTGGGGTGAATCGTCCGCCACCGGGTTCCCCGCGCCGTCCGCCAGGCCGATGCCGCGCAGCTCCGCGATCCCCTTGAGCGCCACCAGGTGGCGCGGGGTGAAGAGGCGGTGCTTCATGTTCGGCATCAGGTCCGTGCCGCCGGCGATCGCGAGCGCGTCCTCGTGCTCGCGCAGCAGCGCGAGGGCGTCGGCCAGGCGCGCGGGGCGGTGGTAGCGGTACTCGTGAAGACGCAGCATGGGGCGGATCGTGAGATGCGGAACGCGTGCAAGTGCTGGCGCAACATAGCGAGACCGCCCGCGTCCCGGAAAGGGCGCGGGCCGCCGTACATCGCGGGGTCAGCCCTGCGACGGGAAGTCTACCGGGACCCGCAGGCGGAAGACGGCGCCCGCGGCCGCTTCGCCGTCCTCAACGTCGAGCGTGCCGTGGAGGCGGCGGGCGAGCTGCCGAGCGACCGTGAGTCCCAGACCTGTCCCGCGGGTGGCGGAATCGGTGCGGGATGGATCGCACAGCTGCTCGAACGGCTGGAAGATCCGCTCGCGGTCGTCGGCGGGGATGCCGGGGCCGGTGTCGGCGATGCGGAACTCCATGGTGCCGGGGTCGGCCGCGGTGCGCGCCTCCACGCGGACGCCGCCGCGCGGCGTGAACTTGAGGGCGTTCCCCACCACCGCCTGTAGGACCTGGCGGAGCCGATCCGGGTCGCTCTCCACCGGGGGGAGGGACTCGGGAGCGGCGATGGTGAACGAGAGGCCCTTCGCTTCGGCCTGCACGCGGAGCGGCTCCATGGCGGCTTGCAGGAACTCCGCCGGGGCGAGCCTCACCGGCACCACGCGCAGGCGGTCGATCTCGGTGGTGGAGAGTAGGAGGACGTCGTCCACCAGCCGCGACAGGTGCTCGGCGCACATGCTGGAGCGCTCGGCGGCGCGCTGAGCCTCGCGCGGCAACGGGCCAAAGGTGGCGGTGGCCAGGAGGTGCGAGTAGCCGACGATGGCGTGCAGCGGCGTGCGCAGCTCGTGGCTCGCGGCGGCGAAGAAGCGGGCGCGGGCGCGGCTCGCCTCCTCGGCCTCGGCGGCGTAGCGGGCCAGGTCCTTGTCGCGCTCGATGCGGGCGGTCACGTCCTCGAACAGGATCGACGCGCCGCCGTCCGCCAGCGGCCTCGTCCACACGTCAAAGAAGCGGCCGCGGAAGGGCTCCGCCTCGACCTCGATCGAGTGGAGCCGGTGCGGCTTCCCATCGGCCAGCGCGGCGCGAAGGGTGTCGCGGAGGACCGCCGGCACCTCGGGGAGGAGCGACCAGATCTCGGCGCCCGGAACGGCATGGCGCCAGGCGCCGAGGACGCCGAGGACGCCGCGGGCGGCGCGGTTGGCGTACGTGATCCGCCCCGCCGCGTCCACCGCCACGCACCCGTGCCGGAGCGACTCCAAAAGGCCGCGCGAGCGCCCCGCACCTGGCTCCACGGCGCGCAGCTGGAGCGCCACGCCGTCCTCGGCGGGTGTGGCGATCACGCAGAAGGGGTGCGGCGCGTCGGGGAAGATCTCCTCGCCCGGCATTCGCACCGGCGCGTCCGCGTCGCGCGCCCGCGACAGACGCTCGCGCACGGAAGCCTCGTCCGCCCTCGGGAACGCAGCGGACACGGTGAGGCCGAGTACCTCCGCGCGGGGGGCGCCCAGCATGCGCTCGGCGGCGGCGTTGCAGTAGGTGAGGCGCCACTCCGGGCCCACCATGCAGAAGCCGTCCGAAAGGGCTTCGAGGGCCGGAATGCGCTCGGGTACGACGGACACGGTCACACGAGACTCCGGGGTGCTGCTCCTGCGCGGGCCAGGACGCCCGCCGCGGCCTACTGGATGGTTGGACCCCCGGGTGGCGTCATCTGTTCCCGGTGAACAGGGATGCGGGATGGGGGATGAGGAAGAAGCTGTCCCCGTGAGTTGTTCCTCATCCCTCATCCCTTCATCCCCAATCCCTATCCCCTATTCCCTATTCCCTCATTTCGCCTGCGCCCCCATCCGGTCCCGCCCCGTGCGCTTGTTGGGCGGCACGCTCCAGTAGATCACGTCCTCCCACCACTCCGGGCCGCGGAACTTCACGTTGGAAAAGCGCGCGCTGACGCCGTAGAACTCCGGGTCCAGGAAGATGGGCGCGTACACGGCGTCGTCGATCGCCGTCTGCTCCAGGGTGCGCCACATCGCGCGGGCTCGCGCCGTGTCCGCCTCCACGAGGAGGGAGTCGATCAGGGCGTCGACCTTTGGGTTCTTGTAGCCGGCGAAGTTGGCGCCGCCCGGCGGAATGGAGCGCGAGTGCCAGATGGCTTCCGCGTTGGGCGCCATCACCCCCGGGCCCCATCCCCACCCCCAGAACGAGCCGGTGAACTGGCGCGCGCGTAGACGCGACACCCAGGTGGTGCTCTCCATCGGCTTGAGGACCAGGTTGATGCCGGCCCGCTTGGCCTGGCTCTGCATCCCCACCAGCATGTCGGGGCGAATGGGGTCGCTGGAGCTGAACTCGATCTCCAGGTTCAGCGGCCGGCCGCCCTTGTCGCGGATCCCGTCGCCGTTGGTGTCGCGCCAGCCGGCGGCGTCCAGCAGCCGCCCCGCGCCCGCCACGTCGTGCGGGATCGGACGCACCTCGCGCGAGTGCTCGCGGAGCGCGGGAGGGATCGGCGAGAGCGCCGGCTCGCCCGCCTCGCCCAGGAGGCCCCGCACGAGCGCGGGACGGTCGATGGACATCAGGAACGCCTGCCGGACGCGGATGTCGTTGACCGGCTCCTTGTCCACGTTCCACGCGATCCATCCGGGCCGCACGCGCGGGGTGTGGTGCAGCTCCACCGCCTGCGCGCTCTCCACGCGCCCCTTCTGGTCCGCCGAGACCTTGGTGAGGTCGCCCTCGCCGTTGAGGAGCGAGGTGAGGCGGGCGCTCGGCTCGGGGACGTTGCGCACGACGATGCGGTCGAGCGAAGGACGCCCGCCCAGCGCCTCGGTGTTGGCGTTGACCGTCACCTGCCGCCCCTGCTCCCAGCTCCCGAACCGGTACAGCCCGTTCCCCACCGGCGCGCGGCCAAAGGAGTGGAAGCGCATCTGCGCCGGGGCCACGTCTTTGAGGATGTGCTTGGGGACGGGGATCACCTCCAGGAGCGCGTTGACCGCCGCGGGGCTCATCCGCGAAAGCTTCGCCTCCACCGTCATCGAGTCCACCATGCGGACCGACTCGACGCCCTCCACGTCCGGCTTTCGGGGGGAGCCGACGTTCTCATCCTTTTGGCGCTCGATGGTGAACACCACGTCCTCGGCGGTCACCGGCTTGCCGTCGTGCCACTTGAGGCCGGGGCGCACCTTCATCATCACCGTGTTCCCGTTGACCTGCCACGACTCCAGGAGGTCGGGAACGTAGTTGCTCAGCGTGCTGTCGCGCCGCGCCAGCGCCCTGAACATCAGGTGGACGAGGTTGTATGACGGCGACGCGTCGAAGGTGAGCGGATTGAGGTTGTCCGGCTCGCGGTCCCAGAGGACGATCAGCGTCCCCCCGGGAGGTCCGCCGCCAAAGGTCTTGTAGCCGCCCGGAGGCGTCTTCTCCGCCGCCCCGCCGCCGCCGCCGGCATCATCGCCGCCGCCCCCGCACGCCGCGGCACCCAGCGCCGCGCAGACCGCCAGCGCGCCGGCTCCGCGCGCCGCCCACCGATGCAGAAGCCTCATCTGCCCGCCTTTCCGAAGGGGTTGTTCGTCGCACGCCCGGATGGGTGCGGCGCAGGAAGTTTGCCAGGACGGCAAGCGCGCCGTGCTCAGTGCCTGGTGACCAGGGGCTTCGGGTGCGACACTCCCGCTGGGCACCAGGCACTTGGCACTCGGCCACTGTCGTACTAAAACTTGTCGAACGTCCAAGGCTTCGGCACGCCCCAGGCGTGGTCGAGCGCCTTGGTCAGCTCCGGCCGGTCGATGGTGGCCAGGCCGCCGGCGATCGCCTGCCACGGAGCGAGCGCGCCGATGAAGATGCGCGACAGCGTGTCCATGGGAAGCGAAAAGGTGGCGTCGACGGCGCCGCCGCGGTACGGCTCAACGTCCATGCGGCCGCCCTCCATGCGCACGCGCCACGGGCCGCGGTTCTCCGCCACCTGGCCGTCGTTCACCTCCAGCCGCAGCGTCATCTCCTCCTCGCCGTGAAGCGAGCGCATCCCCAGCGCCTCGGGGACGTCCAGGACGCGGAACATGGGGCCGCGGAGCAGGGTGGCAGAGGGAAACCAGAGGCCCCACCCCGGGTTGCTCAGGAGCGGGAGGCGCGGCTCGCTGATGCGATCGCCGAACCCCTCTTCCGGGTGCGCGCGGTACACGATCTCGCGCCACTGGTCGCCCAGCGACGACATCCAGGCGTAGAGGCCACGCTGCGCGCCCAGGGTAAGCCAGACGCGCTCCTCCACTTCCAGGAAGCGCTTGTCGATGGGGAGGTCGGCGCGGTAGCGGACGGTGGCGTACCCCTCCGCCTCGCCGCTCTCGCCCCAGTAGACGACGGCCGCCTGGTCCTCGCCGCCCCAGGAGTTGCGCCAGGATCGAACGGTGCGGTCCAGCTGGCCGCTCTGGAGGCGCTGCGCGGCCTGGGCGTAGACGGCGCGCATGGCCGTCAGGTCCTCGGGCGAGTCCACCAGCCGGACCTTCATCCGCTCCGCCTTGTCGTCGGGAAGAAGGCCGGGGGCGAGCTGGTACTGGTGCGCCTCGCCAGCCAGCCCGTAGCCGAGCTGCTCGTAGAACGACGCGCGAAAGGGGTAGAGGGCCGAGCCCACGTCGCCGCGCTCGCGGGCGTGGTCGAAGCCGGCGGTCAGCATGCGCCCCGCCAGCCCGCGCCGCCGGTGGGTGGGGGCGATGGCGACCGAGGCGAGCCCCATCACCGGAATGGCCACCCCGGCGATCCACTGCCGCAGCCAGAGGAGCTGGCAGGCGCCGATCAGCCGGCCGTGCTCCTGGGCAACCCACAGCGATTCCAGCCCCCCGTGGGGCCCGTTGACCAGCCATTCCTCCCACCAGTGGTGGGTGCGGGTGGTCGACGGAAAGCTGTGTGCCTCCAGCCGGGCCACCTCGGGCACCTCGTCCGGCAGTGCCGGGCGGAACGTCTCGCTCACCCCTCCCCCTCCCCTTTCGGTGCTGGCCCGCGCCGGTGTGGCGCGCCTTTCGCAGCGATGGGTCCTCAACTCGCCGCGCCCGCGGGTGCGGCAATGCGGGTACCGTGCCGCGCGCCCGGACGGGCGGCGGATCGCTCAACTTACGGACTGCCATGACGCATCGCCAAGCCCCGATCTCCATCCGCTCCGCCGCCCTCGTCGCCACCCTGCTGGCCACGGGCGCATGCCGAACCGGCTCTCCTCCGGAGACCGCCGCCGGCTCCGCGGACTCCGTCGCGCGCCCCACCGCCACCGCCTCGGCCGGGAGCCGCGCGCAGCAGCCACAGACCGGGGGCGCCGTGATCCCCGGGATCGAGATCCTGCTGCGCGACTCCATGCACCTGATTCGCGGCAAGCGGGTGGGCCTCATCACCAACCAGAGCGCCGTCACCCGCTCGGGCGAGCTGGGCGCCGACGTGCTGGCCCGCACCCCGGGGGTGCAGCTGGTGGCCCTCTTCGGCCCGGAGCACGGCATCCGCGGCAACCTGGAGGCCGGCGCCACCTTTGTGGGCGGGCGCGACACCAAGACGGGCGTCGTGGTGCACTCGCTCTACGACCGCACGCAGCGCCCCACCGCCGAGGAGCTGGCGAACGTGGACGTGCTGGTCTTCGACATCCAGGACATCGGCGCGCGCGTCTACACCTTTGTGTGGACGATGGCGATGGCGATGGAAGAGGCCGCCAAGAAGGGGATCCCCTTCGTCGTCCTCGACCGGCCCAACCCGATCACCGACATGCAGGACGGCCCGGTGATGGACCTGGAGGTGAAGACGGTGACGCAGGTGATCACCGGCTACTACAGCGTGCCGCTCCGCCACGGAATGACGGTGGGCGAGATCGCGCGCTACTACAACCAGGAGGCCAACATCGGCGCCGACCTGCACGTGGTGCCGGTGGAGAACTGGAACCCGAGCACCTGGTTCGAGCAGACGGGGCTCCGCTTCATCCCGCCCAGCCCCAATATCCGCTCGGTGACTTCGGCGCTGAACTTCACAGGGCTGGTGCTGGGCGAGGCGACCAACGTGCACGTGGGCCGCGGAACGGACGCACCCTTCAACTACGTGGGCGCCCCCTGGCTGGACGCCAACCGCCTGCGCGATGCCGTCGCCAAGTACAACCTCCCCGGCGTGCGGTTCACTCCGACGCAGATCACCCCCACCACGAATCCCGCGGTGGACACGGACTACAAGGGGCAGACCTTCACGACGCTGCGCCTCGAGGTGACCGACCGGAACACCTACCGTCCGGCGTACACGGCGCTGGTGCTGCTGAGCGAGGCGAAGAAGCAGAACCCGGCGCAGTTCAAGATCAAGAACGCGGGCTTCACGCAGATGCTCGGCTCGCACTGGGCGCGCGCCGCCTTCGACCGCGGCGAGGACCCGCGCGTGATCGACGAGCGCTGGCGCCGAGAGCTCGCCGAATGGAACCGCACCCAACGCGAGCGCTACCGCATCTATCCGCACACGGGGCGGTAGGGGCTGGGCTTACCCGCGGGCTGGGAGACTCGGAGGCACGGGGAGAAATCTCCGTGCCTCGTTTCGGTGGTGGCTTGCCCGGCGGTTGAAACCGCTGCAACAACCGCGGGAAGCCTGCCTTCGCAGGCTCCGGGGGCGGGGGCTGGTGCGGGGTGGCTGGGCCGGTCCCGTCCCCGCCGGGGGGCTGAAGCCCCCGGCTGGAAACACGGGAAGGCGGCTGAAGCCGGCTCGAGAACCGCGGCATTCGGCCCGGAGCTCGCGAAGGCGGACTTCGCGTGGTTCCAGCGCCCTTCATGCGCTCGTAAAAGGCGAGCCTCGGCCCAGCCGGAGGACGCGGGCAGCCACGTGGGGCCTGCCCCTACGAGATCGTGCGTGCGCGAGAGGGTTCGGAGCGGCGTCGGACACGGGCGTGATGAATCACGCCCCCTACGAGACCGGTGCGCCCGGCAGGGACCGATGCGTACGCCCCTCCCCCAGGTTGTTTTGGGGAGCGAGGAACGAGCGGGGCTTCGCCCCGAGGCGACGAGCGGGGTGGAGGCCCGCCCCCTAGGCGCCGTCGCCCAGCGCCGGGGCCTCGGCGCGGCGCAGGCCCACGACCAGCTCGTCCACCCACTTCTCCACGCCGCGCGCGTCCTCCTCCTCCAGGAAGCCGGTTTCGTCGTTCACCCCGTCAACCGGTTCGCCGCCGCTGCGCTCCACGACCTTGGCGACGACGGCGCGCCAGTTCGCCTTCTGCGCCAGGTAGCCGGCGGTGCGCATCCCCACCAGGTCCATCAGGTTGGAGGCCCGGGTGAAGGAGCGGATCTCGAAGCGGATGATCCCCCCCTCGCGCTCCTCCACCATGAGGCGGATGGCGCCGGAGAGCGGGTGGCCCTCCACCGTGAGCAGCGTGACGACGCGGTTGCGCGCCTCGGCCACCCTCACCTGGATGTGGCCGCGCATGGGGAGCGCCAGCGTCAGCGTCTCCCCCTCGTCCAGAATCAGGGGCGAGCCCGGCTCCACCCCCACCTTCGCCAGCCCTTCGGGGGGGAGGGTGTAGAACTCGCGGCGCAGCATGTCGAAGATCTCGTCCGCGCTCATGCGCGAGCCGCGGATGTCCGCCCAGTAGCTCTGCCGCTCCAGCTTCCCCGTTCCGTCAGACGGAAGGGCCTCCGGGAGCGCGTCCACCAGCTTCCGCAGGCCGGCGTCCAGGCTCAGCGGCTCGACGCCGAACACGTCCGTCAGCGCGTTGGGCTTGCCGGGGGGGATCAGGTTCCCCTCCACCAGCATCGTGACCTGGTCTTCCTTGATGGGGAGGTCGAGCCCTACCGTCTCCGCCGCGCGCGCGCCGAGCTTCGTCAGGAGCTCGGGGACGGGGAGGTGCACCGGGTGCATGTCGGTGAGCGCCTCCAGCCGCTCCAGGATCTCGCGGGTGCTGGTGACCTCGGGGCCGGCCAGCTCCAGCGCCTGGCGCACCGGCTCGGGGTTGATTACGGCGCGGGCCAGCGCCTCGCCCAGGTCCTCGTGCCACACCGGCTGGAAGGGCTGGTCGCCCAACCCCACCAGCGGGATCGCGGGCATGGTGCGCACCATCTTGAGGAGGGTGGAGATCACCTCGTCGCCCGGGCCGTACACGTTGCCCGGGCGCACGATCAGCCACCCCGGCGGGTCCTCCTCCCGCACCGCCGCCTCGCCCGCGAATTTGGAGCGGTGGTAGTCCGACTCTCCCCCGTCCACGCCCAGCGACGACACGTAGACGAAGCGCCGCGCGCCGGCCCGCTTCGCCTCGCGCGCCATGCGCCGCGTTCCGTCCACGTTTACGGCCTGGAAGGTGACGGCGGGCGGGCTCTCGGCCACGATCCCCACCACGTGCAGCACCGCGTCGCACCCTTCGGCGGCGCCGCGCACCCCGTCGTCGCTGGTGACGTCGCCGGTGTGCGGCTCCACGCCCTCGGGCCACTGGCGCGCGTCGTCTTCCGCGTGGCGCGACAGGAGCCGCACCCGGTGCCCGGCGGCCAGCAGCCGGTCCACCGAAGCCTTCCCCACCACACCCGTTCCCCCCGTAACCAGCACTTTCATCCGGCGCCCTCCCGCTGTGTAAGGTTGGGGGCCGCGCTCGCATTTCAGATGCCACCAAACGTTCCGGCACTGGCACTCGGGCGCGCGAGAGTGCATACTGTACGGACTCTGTGCTAAAAAAGCTGCCATCCGCCGGGCGATCGCCGGCGCTCAACGGGAGCCCGCGCGCTCCCCCGGCGCCACCGCGCGGGCGTGATACCGCGGCCTGATCCTTCTGGCACCACCCCCACCCTCCTGGCACGCGGAGCCCCAGTCGATGACCGATTCCTCCCCTCATCCCCGCCCCGTTCGCAAGCCGAGGCGCCGCTGGCGCTGGCACGTTCCCCCCGCGCTCATGCACGGCCCGGAGCAGCTGGAAGGCGGTGAGATCCTGGCGGAGATGGAGGGCCCGCAGGCGATGGTGATGTTCCAGCTGGCGCGCGACGTGTCGCTGTGGGGGAGTGCCGACCCGGACGAGCGCCGCCCCGATCCGGACGCCGCGGGCCCGGAGGTCCACAGCGCGGACCGCGCGCACTTCTTCACCGGCGACGCGCACCCCCGCCTGATCGCGCAGATGGAGGCCGCCGCCTTCGACGCCGGGCTGGAGGCGCCGCTGCGGGCCGCCGCCGAGGTGCTGCGGGCGCCGGGCGAGGTGACACGGGCCCAGCTTACCGCCGCCTGCCTGGACGTTTCGAAGTGGGCGGACGAGCGGGACATGCTGGGCACCGCGCTGGCATTCGCGCAGGCGGGCGCCATCGCGTCGCCGCGCGACCCGGCGATGGGGTACCGCGTGGGGCTCCTCGCCCGGCGGCGGGCGGAGTATCCCCGTGCGGAGAGCTGGTTCCGGCGCGTGATCGGCCTGGGGCGGCAGGCCAAGGACTGGGAATCGTACGCGCAGGCCTTCCTCGGCCTGGCCAATCTTTACATGCAGCGTGGAAACTACCCCGCCGCGCGGCGCTTCCTGATCCGCTGCCTCCGCGCCGCTCGCAGGCACGGCTTCCGCGAGCTGCAGGCGAAGGCGTACCACGACCTCTTCGCCATCGCGATACAGACCGACCAGTTCGCCGAGGCCAACGACCTGGCGCGCCTCGCGTTCCGCGCGTACGGACCCAGGCACCCCCGCCTGCCCGTCCTGGCCAGCGACGTGGGCGTTCTCTGGGTGGTGCGCGGCGAGTTCGCGCCGGCGCTGGAGGTGCTGCGCGCCGCCCACCCGCACATCTCCCACCCATGCGAGCAGCTGCTGAGCTGGGGGAACATCGCGCGCGCGGCGGGGGGCGCGGGCGACCGCGCCACCTACGACGAGGCGTGGGACAACATCTGGAGCTACGCGGGGGAATGGCACAACCGCGAGAACGCCCCGTGGGCGCTCATGGACGCCGCTCGCGGGGCCACGAGCCTGGGTGACTGGCCCCGCGCGGAGCGTGCCGCATCGACCGCGCGTGAGATCGCGGTGCGGCGCGCGGAGGCGCACGTGCTGGCGGAGGCGGAGTCGGTGCTCGACTCGGTCACCCGCAGGCTCCAGTTCCAGGCCGTCGCGCCGGCGTCGAACGACGCGGTGGTGCAGGGGCTGGCCTCGGACCTCACCCGGTACCTGCGCCGTAAAACGGCCGCGGAGTAATCTCCGCGGCCGTCCCAATCCGGTACGGCTCAGCCGCCGCTCCCCTTCACTCCTCCCCCCAGAGACGTGCTGTCCTCGGGCGGGGGGGGTGGCGGGCTTTCTTCGTGGCGGCCCACCGCGGGGGGCGCAATCCCGCCGGTGGTGGGGGTCCCTTCGCACGCCGCCAGGAGCAGCGAGAGCGAAGCGAGGGCGGGGATGATGCGGGCGAACCTCATCTGAAGCTCCGTAGAAGCTGGTTTTGGTTGTTGTCCGTTGTGGACGCCTCAACGT
>JAUJMI010000336.1 GCA_030446945.1 Longimicrobium sp.
AGACACAGAGGAAGAACGGCAGGAGGCGGCGGCACGGACGCATGCAAGCGCCCCCTCCCCCAGGCAGTTGTGGGGGAGGGGGCTGCGTCTCGGCCGACGCTGGGGGAGAGGGCCTACCGATTCCGAGCGCTGCTCATCCGCAGCTTGTACGCGCCGGCGCCGCCCGCGCCCAGCGAGCTGGCGCGCACCACGTAGTCGCCATCCTCGGGAAGGGTGACTTCCAGGCGCGAGTTGGTGCCATCCGGGCCATCGTCGTTGTTGGAGATCTCCTCGAATCGGCCGTTCACCAGCCGCCCCACCGCCACTACCGTGTCGAAGGCGTCGGACGACATGGTGACGGTGAGCGGCTCATCCTTGCGGCCGCGGAAGCTCCAATAGTCGTACAGCGCGCCGTCGTCGGCCTCGGCGTCGCCGTCCTCCAGCGAGCCCTGCGCGTCCGTCTCCGGGCGCAGCGCCTGCGGGGTGGCGGGGCGGCTCGCCGGGCGCTCGGTGACCGTCAGCGTGTAGGGGCCGGTGGCGGTCCCCACCGAGTTGGCGCGCAGCACGTACTCGCCCTCCTCGTCCAGCGTCACCCGCATCCGCGAGTTGGTGCCCTCGCCCGCGCCGTCGTCGTCGGTGGACTTGGAGACGAACTCGCCGCCCGTCATCCGCCCCAGGTTCAGAAAGGTGTCAAAGGAGTCGGACTTCATCTCGATCGACAGGCGCTGCCCCGGACGGCCGCGCAGGATGTAGCTGTCGTAGAAGGTGTCGTCGTCCTCCAGCACGGCGTCGGTATCGGCCAGCGTGCCGGTCACCGTCTCGCCCACGCGCACCGGACGAGCGGCGCCGGTGGAGACCCGCGGGGCGTCCATCACCTGGAGCGTGAAGGCGCCCGTCTTCTCCGGCTCCAGCGACTGCGCCACCAGCAGGTAGGTGCCGGCCTCCTTCGGGGTGAAGCGGACGCGGGCGTCGGTCTCGCCGCCGCGGTCGTCGTCTTCCTTGAGGACGTCGGTGATGCCGCCCACGTTGCGCGCCACGCGCAGGTACGCGTCGAAGTCCTTGGAGCGCAGCGTGATGACGTAGGGCCGCCCCGCCGCGGCCTCGAAGCGGTACACCTTGAAGCGGCCCCGCTCCGTCGGCGTGGGATCGGCCTCCGCCAGCGTGCCGCTGACCGTCTGCCCCGGGCGGATGGCGGGGTGGCTGGCCTGCCCCACCGCGGGCGCCGCCGCGCCCGCCAGGAGGAGCGCCGCCGCGGCGCCACGTCGTATCGCGTTCATCGTCTTCTCGTTCCGGGGTGGTGGGTGGCGGCTTTCGGGGGCGCCGGTCGGGAGAGGGCCACAGCCGCTCGACGATCGGTGTACGCTCCCGTCTCGCCGCTGGAGAGGGTGTTCGCGCGGTTACGGAGCTGCCCGGAGGCGGAGAGTGCGCCGCGGCATCCCTGCCCCGGCTGTCGCCAATCTAGCGCGCGGCGAAGGAAAGAAAAGGCTTCTCTCCTGCTCATGCTCCGTACTCTGGCGCGAAGGATCTACTGCGCGGGCCGAGGGGTCCGCGGTGTCGTGCCGTCCTCTTGCCTCGCCGGCTAGATCCTTCGGTCGCCGCAGAAGTCCGGAGCGTACCGCCGGCATTCGCGAAGCGGCTCTCTCGGGGTGACAGAAAGGGGGTGTCACGCCTCGATCTCTCCCCCCGGTCCGCGACGGCGGACTTTGTGCTGTTGCCGCGAGTTCGCTCCCCTGAGAACGCCTCCACGCCCCGGACGGCCGAAGCCGTCCGGGGCGTGGCGTATGTGCCAGCGGGCGACCGCGGCTACGCGATCATCAGCATGGGGTCTTCGAGGTAGCTCTTGAAGGTGCGGAGGAACTCCGCCCCCGTCGCGCCGTCGATCACGCGGTGGTCGCAGGTGAGGGTGACGCGCATCCGCGGGCGGATCTGCATCTCGCCGTCGACCGCGACGACCTTGTCCACCGAGGCGCCGATGGCCAGGATGGCGGCCTCCGGCGGGTTGAGCACCGCGGTGAACTCCTCGATCCCGAACATCCCCAGGTTGGAGATGGAGAAGGTGGAGCCGGTGTACTCCTCTGGCTTCAGCTTCTTCTCTCTCGCGCGCCCCGCAAGCTCCTTCACATCGCGGCTGATCTCCGATACGCCCTTGCGGTCCGCGTCGAAGATCACGGGGGTGATGAGCCCCTCCTCCACCGCCACCGCCACGCCGATGTTGACGCGGTCGTTCATGCGGATGGTGTCGCCCTGCCACGAGGCGTTGACCCACGGGTGCCTGCGCAGCGCCCCGGCGACCGCGCGGATCACCAGGTCGTTGGGGGAGACTTTGACCCCCTCGGCGGCGAAGCGCTCGTTGATGCGCGCCCTCATCTTCATCGCCTCGCCCATGTCGATCTCCACGGTGAGGTAGAAGTGGGGGACCGGCCCGCTGGACATCGAAAGGCGCTTGGCGATGGCCTTGCGCATCTGCGACACCGGCACGTCGCGCCCGCCCGCCGCCGCCTGGGGAGCGGGGGCTGCGGCCTGGGGCTGCGGGGCCGGAGCCGCGGCCTGCGGCTGGGCCGCCGGCTGCTGCTGGGCGCCGCCCGCCTGCATCGCCGCCTCCACGTCGCGGCGGATGATGCGGCCACCGGGGCCGCTGCCGCGCATGGAGCCGACGTCCACCCCCGCATCGGCCGCCATGCGCCGGGCCAGGGGCGACGCCTTCACCCGCCCGTCGCCGCCGCCCTGCGCGCCGCCCGTGGGGACGATCGTGGGCTGTCCCTCCCCCGTGCCGGGGCGCGTGCCCGCGTCCGGGGTCGGAGTGGGCTTCTCGCCCGGCATGGCCTGGCCAGGGCTCCCGCGCTCCGCCTGGTCCTCCTCCGTGTGCTCGGAGCCCGCGAGCGCCGTCGCCGCGGCGGCCACGTCGGCCTGCTGGGCGGTCTCGGCGCCCTCGGGATCGGGGGTGGCGGGCTTCTCCGCGCCGCTCAGCGGCCCCTGCGACGCCTGCACCTCCGCGCCGCCGGTGAGCGCCGAGACGTCCTCGTCCGCCGTGCCGATGACGGCGATCACCACGCCCACGTTGGCCGTGTCTCCGTCGCCGATCAGACGCTTGCGGAGGAGGCCGGAGCCCCTCGCCACCAGCTCCATCGTCGCCTTGTCGGTCTCGACCTCGGCGAGGACGTCGCCCTCCTTGACCTCGTCGCCCTCGTTCTTGAGCCAGGTGCTGATCCGCCCCTCCTCCATCGTGGGGGAGAGGGCTTCCATGTAGACTTTCGTGGCCATTGCGAGCTTCCGTTGAAAGAAGTGCCAAGTCCTCGGTGCTAAGTGCTGGGTGAACCGCGCCTCAGCACTTAGCGCTCAGGACTCAGCACTCAGGACTTACCGATACAGCACCCGGTTCACCTTCTCCACCACCATCTCCGCGCTCGGCTTGGCGGCGCGCTCCATCGCCTTGGCGTACGGCATCGGCACGTCGGCCTGCGTGACGCGGAGGATGGGCGCGTCCAGCTCGTCGAACGCCTCTTCCTGGATCAGCGCGGCCACCGTGGTCGTGATGCCGCCGTACGGCCAGCCTTCCTCCAGCAGCACCACTCGGTTCGTCTTCGCGACGGTGCGCATGATCGACTCGGTGTCCAGCGGGCGCAGCGAGCGGAGGTCCAGAACGTCGGCCTGGATGCCATCCTTCTCCAGTTGCGCGGCGGCCTGAAGCGCCACGTGGATCATCTTGCCGTGCGTGATGATGGAGACGTCGCTCCCTTCGCGCTTCAGGTCGGCCACCCCCAGCGGGATGATGAAGTCGTCATCCTCGGGCACCTCCCCCTTGATATTGTACAGCATCTCCCCCTCGAAGACGCACACCGGGTCGTCGTCGCGGATGGCGGCCTTGAGCAGCCCCTTGGCGTCCGCGGGGGTGCCGGGGACCACCACCTTGACCCCCGGGTAATGGGCCACCTGCGACTCCAGCGCCTGCGAGTGCTGCGCCCCAAGCTGCAGCGCCGCGCCGCTCGGGCCGCGGAAGGTGATGGGGATGTTGAACTGGCCGCCGCTCATGCTGCGCATCTTGCTGGCGGCGTTGAAGATCTGGTCGAAGGCGAGGATCGCGAAGTTCCATGTCATGAACTCGATCACCGGCCGGATCCCCGTCATCGCCGCGCCCACCCCCAGCCCCGCGAACCCGAGCTCGGTGATGGGCGTGTCCACCACCCGAGTCTCACCGAACTGCTCCAGGAGCCCCTTAGACACCTTGTACGCGCCGTTGTAAACGCCCACCTCCTCACCCATCAGGAAGACGTCGGGGTCGCGCTGCATCTCTTCAGCGAGTGCCTGGTTCAGCGCTTCGCGGTAGGTAATGACCGCCATCTTCAGCGATTCCTCATGTCGAAGTACAGACGACCGTTGACGTTTTCTTCCGCGTAGATCTCCGTGTACAGCTCGTCGACCGCGGGCTCGGGGGAGTTCTCGGCGAAGTCGGCGGCTTCCTCGGAGATCTGCTTGACCTCGGCGTCCATCTTCTCCAGCTCTTCCTGCGAGAGGATGCCGGTGCGGGCCAGGAGGTCGGCGAAGATGCGGATGGGGTCCTTTGCCTTCTCGCGCTCCACGTCTTCCTTGGTGCGGTAGACGCCCGAGACGGGGTCGGACATGGAGTGGCCCACGAAGCGGTAGGTGCGCGCCTCGATCAGCGTGG
>JAUJMI010000030.1:0-12980 GCA_030446945.1 Longimicrobium sp.
GCCTGGCTCCGCTCGGCGCGCCGGCGGGCGCGGCCCTCCTCGCGCGTCTCCTGCAGCTCCTTGAGGCAGAGCTGCGAGGCGGTGGCGAAGGCGCCCTGCTGGCGCAGCTTGGTCAGCAGCACGCCAGTGAACTCCTGCACCGCGCGCCGCAGCGAGCTGTCCGACGCGTAGCCGCAGGTGTACGCCACCGAGAGCACCGTCTGCCCCTGGTCGTCCAGGAGCTCGCAGGCCAGTAGCACGCGCATCCATGCCAGAATGCGGCGTGGGGGCGGCAGGTCCGCCTGCTCGGCCCACCGCAGCAGCGTCCGCTCGGAAAGGCGCAGCGCCGCGGCCAGGTCTCGCCCGTGGCCGCCCTCGGCCACCACCTCGGCCGCGGCCATCAGCAGGGCGCGCGCGCGGCCGGAAAGGTTCGCCGGGAGCGAGCGCTCCAGCAGGCTCTGCAGCGGCCGCCCCTGCGCCGCCCGCAGGCGCCGCGTGATCGCCTCCAGCGTGTCCTCCTCGTCCAGGGCGATGATCTCCTTCACCCCCCACTCGCCCAGCGTGCGCAGGTCGCGCATCCGCCCGCGCTGCACCTCCAGCGCCGCGATCACGGTCGCGGTGGGGAACTCCCACAGCAGCGAGCGCAGCTCGGGCGCCAGCTCCGCCTCGGAGCCGTAGGTGCGCCGGTACGGGTCCACCACCACCAGCGCGGCCGGCGGCGACTCCTGGAGCGTTGTGCGCAGCACGTCCCATTCGGAGACGAACTGGGTCTGGAAGCGCTGGCTGCCGATGCGCCGCATCCGCTCCTTGAACACGGAGTCGGGATGCATCACGATCAGCGGCCGAAGAATCGGTTGCATGCTGCCTCAGCTCGGCTGGATGAACGTACGGGTGTCGGACCGCGTCATACGCGGAACGCACTCCAAGTTACCGCGTCGGTCCCGAATTGTCCAGCGTTTGCGCCGAAATGGTGGACAAAGAGGGAATGCGTGAGCATACCTGAGTTACGCTATCGCAAGCGGTTGAGCCGTATGTAAGGCGATTGGGGGTGTGCGCGCGGACGGACACGTGCAAGCGCCCGCCTGCCGCAGGTATTTGTCGAGGGAGGGGGCAGCGAGGTGACGAGCGGGGGCGGGGGCCCGTTCCCGCTACTTTGCCCCCTCGCGGCGGGCAGCTTCCGCGGCGGCGCGGGCGCGGCGGTCGGTGGCGGCGCGGCCCCGGCCGGTGACGACGCTCTCCGGCCCCAGCTCCTTGTACTCCGCCAACTCCTGCAGGAATGCGCGCGTTGCGCGCTCGAACGCCCCTTCGCGCCTCAGGTGCGTGGGGATGGTGCCGAGAAAGTCCTGCATCGCGCGCCGCAGGCTGCTGTCCGACGCGTAGCCGCACGCGCACGCTACGCTGAACACGGTGCGCCCCGGGTCGTCCAGCAGCGACGAGGCCAGCAGGATGCGCATCCAGGCCAGGATCCTGCGCGGCGGGGGGAGGCCGGCGCGCTCGGCCCAGCGCAGCACGGTGCGCTGCGACAGGTGAAGGGCGCGCGCCAGGTCGCGCCCCTTCCCGCCCATCGACACCACCTCCGCCGCCGTCATCAGCAGGGTGCGCGACCGGCCCGTCACCGTCCTGGGAAGGGAGCGCTCCAGCAGGTTCTGCAGCGGACGGCCCTGCGCCTGGCGCAACCGGCACAGCATCCCCTCGGCGGTGTCGTCCTCAAAGATGGAGATGACGTCCGCGACCCCCCACTCCCCCAGCGTGCGGAGGTCGTGCGAGCAGCCCGAGCGCACGTCGATCGCCGCCACCACGGAGATAGAGGGGAACTCCCAAAGGAAACCGCGCAGCTCCGGAGCCAGCTTCCAGATGCCGCGTGCGTTCTTGCGATACGGGTCGAGCACCAGGAGAGTGGAGGGCGACGCCTGGGCGGCGGCGGCGCGCAGCTCGGGCCACGTGGAGACCGTCTGGCAGCCAAAGAATTTTGCGCTGATCGATCGAACGCGTTCCTGGAATGCACCGTTTGAGTGCATTATGAGCAGTGTGCGGCGGGGCGCGGGCATGACGTGTCTGCAATTAACTGGAGCCGGACGAAAGAAGAATGGGCGGACGGGCGGTCCGACGCGCAAATATATTGTGCCTCGCGCGGCCACCGCGCCCTGCCCGTACCACTCCCTGCACAATTGGAACTCAGTATGAAGACCGCCCGCATCCTCCTTGCCGTTCTCTCCCTGGCCGCACTGGGCGCCTGTGGAAACGATTCGATCACCGCTCCCGGCTCCACGGCGCCCGGAGGCGCGCGCCACGAGACGGCGCCCGCCCCGGGGGGCGACGCCACGACTGACGACTCGACCGGCGTGACCGTCACAGGGGCCGGTACGACGGAGGTCTGCGATGGGACGCTCGTCGAGACAACCGACTCCAGCGGCAACGTCACCACGATCTGCGTTACCGACGAGAAGCAGGCAGGCTCGGGCGGCTGAGGCGTCTGGAGGAAAGAAGAACGGGGGGCGACGGGCGAGCCCGCCGCCCGTCGCTCGTGGCTACTGTGCCGTCGCCATTGCCAGCGTGCGCACCAGGTTGGCCGCGAACATCTCCGCGTCCTGCGTTCCCACCGCGGAGGCGGCGGTGTCTGGCGCCCGGCGCTCGATCCGGCGCCCGTTGCGGATCGAGTCGAGCACGAACTCGGCGCTGATCAACAACTTACCCTGGCGCATCTCGGCCGCGACTGTCCGCGACTGCTCCGCCGCCTGCTCGGCGCGATCCCACTCGCCCAGCGAAGCCGCACCGTGCGCCAGTTCCAGCATCGCCGCCGCCAGGACGGAGCGGACCTCCGGCTCCTTGGCAAGGCGGTTCACCTCCACCCATGCCTTTCGGAACGCCTCCCGGTCGCCCACGCCCCCAGCCGCGCGCGCGATGTTCGACACGATCGTGAGGCCGAGCTCGCGCTTCCCCACCACGTGCGGGCGGAGCGCTTCGAATACCTCCAGCGCCGGCGCGAAGTAGCCCTGGTCCATCCACAGGTACGCCACGTCGTGCGCCAGCACGGGCAGGCGCTCGTGGTGCGGCCCATACGCGCGGAACGCGGCCTTTGCGTACTCCTCCGCTTGGGCGTGCCGCCCCGTCTCCGTGGCAACCACGAACAGGTCGTGCGCAGCCATCCCCTGCAGGGCGGGGAGGCCCTTCCGGCGTGCCGCACGCAAGGCCTTGATGTGCATGCGGTGCGCGACGGGGAAGCTGCCGCGGTGGATGGCCATGTTCCCCAGCGCGATGTAGGCGCGGGCGTAGGTCTCCCAGTCGCCCACCTGGCGCGAGATCATGATGGCGTGGCGGAACCATGTCTCGGCGCGGGCCATCTCGGCCCGGTCGCGTGCCACCTGCCCCACCTTGAGCGCCAGGGCCGCGCTGCGGGGCATGGCGAGCGCCGCCGCCTGCGTGAAGGCAAGCGCCGCGGCCCCGTGCTGCTCCTCCTGCGCCCACTCCCCGATGGCGGTGCACGCCGCGGCCACATCGTCCCCGGGGGTGTCCTCGGGCGCCGCGAGCAGGCCGCCGACAACGTTGAGCGGCTCCACAAGCTCCTGCGGCAGGCGCGCGGCTCCCACCTCGGCGAGGCGCTTACGGCCCGCCTCAGCCGAGAACAGGCGCGCGCGCTCCCCGGGCTCCGCCGTGGCCCAGAACATCACGTTGCGGTACGACTGCCAGAGAAGGACCCCCGCCTCGCTGCCGACTTCGCGCAGGATGTCCATCCCTTCCAGCGTCTCCGACCCGCGGATCAGGGGGGGCGGCGTCCGCCACCGCCGAGGCTCACGCACGGGGGTCTTGGCGCGGGTCGCTCTCATTATACGGTCTCCTTTTGCCTTCGTTGGGTGCTCGGTCTGTAAACTTTCCGTATACGATACGCAACGCGGCTCGCGCGCGCCAGATTTTTAGCACTCGAACCGTCTAAATTGCCGACGATCCGGTTTGGAATCCGACGCGTGTTGCACAGCGCGACTCCGGGCGCACCACGATTGAACATCTCCGGCGGTGCTGACGGCTATCGGTACCCGCCACCGTCTACTCCGTTTCCTTTTCGTCCGCAGACAACGCCGCGGCGGCGCCGGGCCGTCCCTCAGGGGCCAGAACGATCTGGCCGTCCTGCGCGTCCACCCGCGCAACGCCGCCGTGTTCCAGCATCCCGAAGAGGAGCTCGTCTCCCATCGGGCGGAGGATCCGCTCCTCGATCAGCCGGCCTAGCGGGCGGGCGCCGTTGGCCGGGTCCAGCCCGTGCTCGGCCAGCCACGCGCGCGCCGCCGGGGTCAGCTCCAGCTCCACCCCGCGCGCGGCGAGCCGCGCGCCCACTTCCGCCACCATCCGCTCCACGATCCGCTCCATCACCTCCAGCCCCAGGGGCGCGAAGGCGATGCGCGCGTCCAGCCGGTTGCGGAATTCGGGAGAAAAGGTCCGCTCGAACGCCCGCGCGTCGTCGTTCGGGGCCGCGTCGGCGCCGCCGAAGCCGGGGCGGCGCCTGGAGAGCTCCTCCGCCCCCACGTTGCTGGTCATCACCAGCACCACGTTCGTGAAGTCGGCCTGCTTCCCGTTGTTGTCGGTCAGGCGGCCGTAGTCCATCACCTGCAGCAGGAGGTTGAAGACGTCGGGGTGCGCCTTCTCCACCTCGTCCAGCAGCACCACCGCGTGGGGGGTGCGGCGCACCGCCTCGGTGAGGAGTCCCGCCTGGTCGAACCCCACGTACCCCGGGGGCGCGCCGATCAGCCGTGAGACGGTGTGGCGCTCCATGTACTCGCTCATGTCGAAGCGGATCAGCTCGATCCCCATCACCTCCGCAAGGGAGCGGGCCACTTCCGTCTTCCCCACGCCGGTGGGACCGGTGAAGAGGAAGGAGCCGATCGGCTTGCGCGGGTCGCGGAGCCCGGCGCGCGCCAGCTTGATGGCGGCGGCGAGCTGCCCGATGGCCGTGTCCTGCCCGAAGACGCGCGCCTTCAGCTCCGCTTCGAGCGTGCGCAGCCGCTCGCGGTCGCTGCCGGCGACGGTGCGGGGCGGGATCTGCGCCATCGTGGCCAGGATGCGCTCCACCGTTTCCGCATCCACTTCGGCCGGGTCGCGGTTCCCCTCCGGGGCAGCGAGCCTGGCTTCGGCCCCCGCTTCGTCCATCAGGTCGATGGCCTTGTCCGGCAGGCGGCGGTCGTGCAGGTAGCGGGCGCTCAGCTCGGCGGCGGCGCGGAGGGCGGCCTCGGCGTAGCGGACGTTGTGGAACTCCTCGTAGCGCCCCCGCAGCCCTTCCAGGATGCGGACCGTGTCTTCGGTGCCGGGCTCCGGGACGTCGATCTTCTGGAAGCGGCGGGCGAGGGCGCGGTCCCGCTCGAAGTGCGTCCGCAGCTCCTCGTGCGTGGTGGAGCCGATGCAGCGCAGCCCCGCGGCAAGGGCCGGCTTGAGGAGGTTGGAGGCGTCCATGCTCCCGCCGCTGGTGCTTCCCGCACCCACCAGGGTGTGGATCTCGTCCACGAAGAGGACGGCGCCGGGGCGGGCTTCCAGCTCCTTGAGCACCGCCTTGAGCCGCTCCTCGAAGTCGCCGCGGTAGCGGGTGCCGGCCAGGAGCGCACCCATATCCAGCGCAAAGATCTCGGCGCCTCTCAGCGGAGCGGGGACTTCGCCGCGGTGGATGCGGAGTGCCAGTCCCTCGGCCAGCGCCGTCTTGCCGACGCCCGGGTCGCCCACGAAGAGCGGGTTGTTCTTGCGGCGCCGCGCCAGCACGTGGATGGCGCGCCCCAGCTCGCGGTCGCGGCCGATCAGCGGATCGACTCTTCCCTCCGCCGCCTGCCGGTTGAGGTTCACGGCGAAGCGGGCCAGTGCGTCGCCCACGTCGCGGACGTTCTCGTCTTCCTCGTGCGCCGGCCCCGCGGGGACCGCTTGGGGGGCGGCGGATGCGCGCCGCATCAGCTCCATGCGGTCCGCGCCGGCTTCCCGCAGAAAGTGCGCGGCGAAGGAGTCCTCCTCGTCCCACATGGCGACCAGGACGTGGGCGCCGGTCACCTCTTCGCGGCCCGAGCGCAGCGCCTGGAGCGCCGCCTGCTGCACCGCACGGCGGAATCCGAGCGTCGGCGTGCTGTTGTCGACCGGGACGCCGGTGCCGCTGCGGACCTCTTCGTCCAGGAAGCGCTCCAGCCTGCGGCGGAGGCGGTCCGGGCGGGCGCCGGCGGCTTCCACGGCGGAGGCGGTGGCGTCGTCGTGCAGTAGCGCGAAGAGGAGGTGCTCCAGCCCCGCGTAGGCGTGCCCCCGTCGCGCCGCTTCCAGCACGGCCAGGTGGAGGCTGACCTCCAGCTCGGGGCGTAGCGCGGGGGTGGACACCGCTACTCCGGCTCCACGCTCAGCAGCAGGGGATACCCCTGCGCCTTCGCTTCGGCGGCGACCCGCTCCACCCGCGTCTCCGCCTCGTCGCGCGTGTAGCTTCCCGCCACTCCGTACCCCGCGTGGTGCACCTGCAGCATGATCTGCGTCGCCTCGGTCGTCGTCTTCTCGAAGAAGCGCACGAGTACCTCCACCACGAATTCCATGGAGGTGTAGTCGTCGTTGTGGAGGAGGACGCGGAAGAGGCGCGGGGTGCGCGTGGCGGGGCGTTCGCGGACCGCGATCCCCTCTTCACGCTCCGGACGCACGGCGGGCCCGTGCTCCGGCGGCTTCTTCGGCTCGTTCATCTCACGAATCGGCGGCTCCTCCACTTCCCGTCTACACTCACCCTGTGCACACCGCAACGTCGGGACCGTACATCTGTGCTACGGTGTCAGCGGGCGGATCGGATTTATGCGGGACGCGCGGGAGGGGGGAGATCCCGGGAAATTCCGGCGGAGGCGGGCTTTTCGGCGCGAGTGAGCTCGCCGCGACAACAGGGCAAAGTCCGCCTGCGCGGACTCGGGGTCCGGGATCGGTGTTGGGGGCACGGCCGATCGGCGGACTCGACTTCGCAATGACTGTCGCAGTTCGCACTTCGCACTTCGCACGTCGGGCGGAACGCGGTGCGGCGCCTACCGTTCCCCGCTCCCCATTCCCCGTCCCCCGTTCCCCGCCACCCCCAGCCCCCCGCCCTCCGTCACGAACGCCGCCTCGGGCATCCGCTCCAGCAGGCCGATGCGCGCGCTCAGGTCGCGCAGGCGGTCGCTGGCGTCGCGGATCTGCTGGACGGAGCGGGCGAGCTCGGGCTGGCCGTCGGCGGCGCCGGAGGCTTCCATCAGGTGCACGGTGCCGGCGACGACGGCGAGCGGGTTGTTGAGCTCGTGCCGCACCGCGCGGATCAGCGCCGCCACGGGCACCGTTGCAGGCTCACGCTGCGGCTCGTCCGCGTCGGCCAGAAGGGCGGCGAGCACACCCGGCTCGGCGGCGTCGGGGAAGGTGTCCAGGCGCAGGCGCTTGACGCGTCCGCCGGCCACCGTCGCGGAGATCTGGAGCCGCGAGACACCGCCCGCCGCCGCCAGGGCGCGCACCACCCGGTCCCGGTCGCCCGCCGACACCTGCTGCGCCCAGGCTTCCACGGTGGCGCCCCACTCCTCGCCGCGGAGGCCGGCGAGGGCTTCGACGCCGCCGCCCCAGCGGATGCGGCCGGTCGCCAGCTCCACGCGCAGGAGGGCGAGCCCGCTGCCGGCGGCGACCGCGTCGTAGGTGCGGCGCCAGGCGGCGGTCTCACGGTCGCGGCGCCAGGCGTCCACGGGTACGCGGCGCGCGCGCGCCTCCGCGAAGGCGTACGCGCCGGCAAGCGCGGAGCCCGCGAAGCCCGCCACCAGGGCGAGGGTGGCGCGGTCGTCTTCGCTGAAGGGGGGGGCGCCGGACGGGCGGAGCACGAGCAGGACTCCGGCCGGGCCGGTGGGGGCGGGGAGCGCGGCCGCCAGGGCGGGGCCGGCGCCCAGCTCCTGCTCGCCGGGGTAGGCGTGCGGCTCGCGCGACAGCTCCGCCGACTCCAGCACGGTGCCGGAGCGGAGCGCGGTGCCGCAGAAGCTTTCTTCGCTGGGGAGGAGCTCGCCTTCGAAACAGGCGAGGAAGCCGGAGCCGACGCGCAGCGCGAGCAGGCCGCCGGGCTCGGCGGTCACCGTGGTGGCGGATGCGTCCAGGAGCGCGCCGGTTTCGTCCGCCAGGGTGCGGAGCAGGCGTGCGAGCTCAGCCGGGCGTGCGACGCACTCCGAGATTCGGTGGAGGACCGCCAGGATGCGCTCCGGTGGAGCGCCCGCGGGTCTGGAGAGCGCACCCGTCCCCGGGGCGACGGGGGCGGATGCCGCTCCCCGGGTGGGGATGGGCATGGCTTCGCGGTGTTCACGTTCGGCGGCTGGCCGATCTCCCCGAGGGAGACACCCGGCTCTGCGACCCCGCCTCGCGGCGGGTGTGCTATTGTCGTGTGAAACCTATGTGCAAACTATAGGCTCGCCGGTCCCGTGCGCGCAAGCTTTACGTTCGCGCCCACCCTTTCCAGCAGCACGCGCACGTAGCGCGTCTCTGCCGGGGCGGGGAGCCCGGCGTCCAGCGCGGATCGGAATGCGGCCACCACCTGGGGGTCGAACTGGCTGCCGGAGCAGCGCTCCAGCTCCTCGCGCGCCTCCTCCATGGCCCGCGCGCCGCGGTAGGGGCGGGTGGTGACCATCGCGTCGAAGGCGTCCACCACGGCCAGCACGCGCCCCGCCAGCGAGATCTCCGTGCCCGTCAGCCCGAACGGGTAGCCGCGCCCGTCCCACCGCTCGTGGTGGTGCAGGACGCCCGGCGCGGCGGAGCGGAGGAAGGCGCTGCGCTCCACGATGGCGGCGCCGATCAGCGGGTGCCTGCGCATCACCGACTTCTCCTCCTCGGTCAGCTCCCCCGGCTTGCGCAGAATGTGGTCCGGCACGCCGATCTTGCCGATGTCGTGCAGTAGGCCGCAGACGACCAGGTCGCGCAGCTCGTCCTCGCCCAGTCCCAGCGCGGAGCCGGCGGCTACGGCGTAGAGGGTGACGCGCTCCAGGTGGCCCCCCGTGTACGCATCGCGCGCCTCCACGGCGTTGGCGATGGTGAGGAGGCCGTCCAGGAAGAGGTTCTCCAGCTGCTGTGCCTGCTCGGCGACGCGCGCCTCCAGCCCGCGCTGGTAGGAGCGGTTCTCCCGCAGCAGACGCCGGTGCTCCAGTGCGCGCCGGGCGGAGATGACGACCTCGTCCACGTTGAACGGCTTCAGCAGATAGTCGTCCGCCTGCAGGCGCAGCGCTTCGACGGCCTGCTCCATCGTCCCCGCGCCGGTGAGGAGGATGAAGGCGGCGGTGTCGTCCAGCGCCTTGACGCGGCGCAGCAGCTCCAGACCCCCCATCTCCGGCATCATCAGGTCGGCCAACACGATGTCCGCGCCTTCCGCGGCGAAGTGCTCCAGCGCGACGCGCCCGTTCTCGGCGGTCGCGATGACGTAGTCGCCGCCCGCGAAGATGTCGGCGAGGACGCGGCGGATGCCGGGCTCGTCGTCCACGATCAGCAGACGGGGAGGGCCGGCCTGCGGGGGAAACAGCTCCAGCGTCATTGGGAGAAGGAGCGGGGGAGAGGGGGGCGCGCTGGCGAATGTAGCACCCGCGCCAGCGCCCACCAAGCCTTTTCGTCCGGGGGCTTCACGGCTCCGGACGCGCGGCGGTTCGCTACGGGAGGAGCCCTTCGCGCGGGCCGGTGAAGCCGAGCACCAGCAGCGCGATCATCACCGCCCAGATGCAGGCGTAGAGCACCGCCACGATGCGCCGCTGCTCCAGGATCCTGGGGAAGAGGATCGGCTTGCCCGCGAACTTGCCGCGCGGCTTGCTGGGGAAGAAAAAGGTCTTGTACGTCTCGATGGAGGCCACCGAGTACCCGGCGCCGGCCACCGCGATGTAGATCCAGTTGGTGGTGAAGAACGACATGATGACGGCCCAGGTGAGCGCCACCATGGGGCTGCGAAAGAACTTGAAGGTCTCGAAGCCTTCCACCGGCGCATCCTTCCACGCCCCGCCGAACGCCGTCAGCCATCCGCCGATGGAGCCGACGGTGATGAGCACCAGCCAGGGGTTGGGGTCGGGGTACCTCTTCATCAGCTGGTTGGCGCCGTACAGCAGCACGGCAAGGAGCACCAGGATGGCGGCGAAGACGGACCAGCGCACCGCGCGGCTCTCGATGGGCTTCCCCAGGATGCCGAACTGCATGGGGATGAAGTACTTGGACTGGTCTTCCTCGCGCAGGAAGCTTTTCCACAGCTCCAGCGTGAGCCGCTCGGCCGCGTACACCAGGCCGAAGAAGAGCGACAGGTGGCTGGCCCAGCCCAGGTTCAGGTCGACGATGCGCGACAGGATGAATGCCGCGACGGCCGCCACGATGATGCTGCGTGAGTACTTGAAGAAGGTGAAGCCCTCGTGCGGGGCGTCCTTGTACATCCCCCACGACGAGGTGTGGGCGCCCGCGAGGAGCCCGATGAGAATGGCAGGCACGGTTGGGTTCATTGGATTGGGAGGTGGGTCAGCGGCCCATGGAGGCGTACACGGACTCGAGCAGCTCCATGTCGCGCCGCGCGGCGTCGAAGGTGAAGCGCGGCTCGCGGTTCTGGCGCAGGGCGGGGATGAAGTCCCGCCACATGGCGGCGTAGCCCGGGATGTCGCCCGGGCCGGGGAGGGCCACCCGGCGGCGGCGCCCGCGAACGGCCAAAAAGACGCCGTTGGTCTCAAAGGTGGCCGTCCCCTCCGTGCCGTACAGCGCCGAAAGGCGCAGCCCCTTGAGCGGGGAGCCGATCTCCCACGAGTACGCCAGCGTCCCCACGGCGCCGCCGTCGTACTCGAAGACGGCGAGGGTGGTGAGGTCGGGCTCGCCGGTGTGGCCGCCGGGGCGGTAGCCGGTGGCGCGGCGCACGGCGAGCCCCAGGTTGGCCATGAAGTTGATCCAGTGGATCCCGCCCTCGAAGAGCGCGCCGCCGCCGGCCAGCGACATGTCGCCGCGCCAGTTGGCGACCGTCTGCTCCTTGAGCGCGTTGATGGTCAGCAGCCGCGGCTCGCCCACGTCGCCTCGCTGGATGACGCCGCGCAGCGCCTCGGCCATCGGCTTGTAGAAATAGTTCTCCGCCACCATCACCCGCCGCCCCGCCGCGTCGCGCGCCGCCTGCACGGTCTCGAAGTCGGAGGCGTGCAGGAACGGGGGCTTTTCGACGACGACGTGCTTCCCCGCGGCGAGGGCGGCCAGCGTCAGCTGCAGGTGCGACGTGGGCGGCGTGGCGACGACCACGACCTCCACGCGCGGGTCGGCCATGGCGGCTTCGTACGAGCCGAACGCGCCCGCCCCGCCCGCCTTGCGCGCGTACTCCTCCGCCTTGGCCAGCTTGCGCGAGGCGTAGAAGAGGCTGACCCCCTCCATCCCCTTGAGCCGCTTGGTGTGGATGCGCGTGGCGAAGCCGCACCCCAGGAAGGCGATCCCCGTCATCCGGCCGCCTCCGCGTGGGCGGGGCTCGCGCGCGCGGCCATCCTGCGCCCCACCCGCAGCGCGTTGGCGGCGATGGTGAGGCTCGGGTTCACCCCGGCGGAGGTGGGGAAGCAGCTTCCATCGGTCACGTACAGGTTCTCCACGCCGCGGAAGCGGCAGTCGGGGTCGAGGGGTGCGGTGCGCTCGTCGTCGCCCATGCGCACGGTGCCCACGGCGTGCGAAAAGGTGCTCACCTTCCACGTCGCCGTCCCCCACGCGCCGGCGCGGCGCAGGATCTTCTTCGCGCGTCTGATCAGCGCGGCGCGGGCGGCCAGGTCGCGCGGCGAGTAGAGCGAGGTGACGCTCATGCGCGGAAGGCCGAAGCGGTCGACGGCGCCCGGGTCGATGCGCACGCCGTTCTCCGCCCGCGGCTGATCCTCGGCGATGGAGAGGAGCCCCGTCATGTGCTCCACCAGCGGCGTCGCCATGCGCGCGATCGGCCTGGGGAGGCCGACTTCGAGCATGGCGGCGGGCGGCCCCATCACCTGCTGCATGTTGCCGAGCTTGCCGGGCGGGGCATCCTTCTCGTCCACCCCGAAGTAGAAGTCGTGGATGGCGAGCTGCTTGTGGTGCTCGTTGCCGGGATTCGGGTTGCGCGCGAAGAGGCCGTACGTCATCGCGTTGCAGTGGCGCATCAGGTAGCGGCCCACCGCATGCCCGGCCGGGTTCATCCGCTCCAGCCCGGAGGCGAGGAGGAGGTGCGGCGTGGCGAGCGCGCCCGCCGCGAGCACGAAGCTCTCCGCGCGCAGCACCAGCGCCTCCCCGGAGGCGCGGCCGCGGCAGTCGACGGCGGCGATGCGGTCCCCTTCCGCCACCAGGCGAACGGCCAGCGTGTCGGTGAAGAGCTGCATCCCCCGCGACACCAGCTCCGGGACCAGGCGCGTGGCGATGTCGTTCTTGGCTCCGATGGCGCAGGCGAAGGCATCGCACGTGGTACAGCGCCGGCACCCCGTCTCCGCCGCGTAGTTGATGGCCAGCGGGATGGGGAACGGGTGCAGCCCCAGGGAGCGCGCCGCCGCCTCAATCCGCCGCGACGGCGCGGCGAGCGGCGAGGGCGGATACGGATAGGGGGCGCTGCGCGGGGGCTCGGTGGGGTCGGAGCCGGCGGCGCCGGCAACCCCCAGGAGGCGCTCGGCCTGCGTGTAATACGGCTCCAGCGCGTCGTATCCCAACGGCCACGCGGCCCCAGAACCGCCCACGATCTCGGGAGCCGGATCGAAGTCGCCCTGGCGGAAGCGGAACGACGAGCCGCCGTAGTACACCGAGGGGCCCCCGACGCAGGTGCAGAGGTTCTGCTCGGCCCAGCGGCGGCCCTGGAGCACGCGGAAGGCGCTGTCCGGGGCGTAGGCGGGGGTGCGGACGAAGGCGCCCTCGCCGGCCCAGTTCTGCGGGCCGCGCTCCACCCATCCGCCGCGCTCCACCATCGCCACGCGCAGCCCGGCCGCCACCAGCTCCCACGCCGCCATCGCGCCGCCGAAGCCGCTGCCGATCACGACGGCGTCGAGTTCCAGGAGTGGGGAGGACGGTGGCACAGGCAGAAACTTCAGGAAAGCGGA
>JAUJMI010000030.1:13080-15364 GCA_030446945.1 Longimicrobium sp.
CCCACGCAGCATCGGTTCACCTGCGACAGGAGAGCGCAACAATGGCACAGAACGACAACGCGGGCAGCGGGAGCACCGGCGGGTTCGGAAGCACGGGCGGCGGGCTTGGCGGCGGCGCCGGAAGCGTGCGCGGCGGCGGCATCGGGAGCGAGGGCGCGGTCACCGGCACCGGGAGCACCGGCAGCGGGTTCGGGTCGCAGCCGGGGACCGCGGGTGGCTTCGACGACGACTTCGGCGCGCACGAGACGCACGTCTACCGCGGCGACTACGACGCGCGCACCGACCGCCCGGAGACGCACACCTACGAGCAGGCGCGCACCGGTTACCAGCTGGGCCACACCGCCGCCGCGCAGCCCTCCAACCAGGGCCGCGAGTTCCAGGAGGTGGAGGTCGAGCTGGAGCAGACGCACGAGAAGGGGCGCTTCGCCGAGGTGCGCGAGTACGTGCGGAGCGGCTTCGAATGGAAGCGCGTGCTGGGCGGGCTGGCGCTGGCGGGCGGGGCGTACTGGGCCGGCAAGAAGGCGCTGGAGGCGGTGTCCGAGGGCAAGGAAGAGGAGACGCACTACCGCCGGCACTACGAGTCGCACCCGGCGCGGACGACGGTGGCGTACCCGCAGGCGCGCACCTACTACGTCGTGGGCTACACGGCGGCGCGCAACCCCGCGTACAGCGGCCGGAGCTTCGACGAGGTGGAGCCGGAGATCCGCCGCGGCTTCACGGGGAGCCGTGCGGGGACGTACGAGTCCATGCGCGACTTCTGCCGCTACGGCTACGAGCGCGGTACCGGGCGCGCGGGCGGCACGGGCGGCGCGAGCGGCATCGGAACGGCGTAGCGTTCCTGGTGCTATGACCGAGGCCCCGGCGCTGGTTCAGCGCCGGGGCCTGCTTTTTTTGGGCGAGCGGAGGTCTGTGTCCACTTGAGCCGCGGGCGGCGTAACACTGCGCGCGCGAGAAGCCGTCGCTGGTTTTCTCCCGGTCAGCGCAGGTCCCCCAACAGCAGCCCGGGCAGGCTGTCGCACAGCCAGTCAATGACCCGCGCGTGGCTCCAGCCCCGCTCTCTGGTCAGCAGATAGTAGGTACTGTCGCCGAAGACCGTCACGAACACGTCGGTGTGCTCCTCGATCGTGCGGCCCTCCCGGAGCGGCGTCTTGCGCTGGAGAATCTCGAGCACCTCCCGGAAGGCAAGCCGGTGAAGGTTTGTGTGATGGTCATGCGTGCGCCGGACCTCGGCGTCGGTAAGGGCGGCTGCCCGCAACACCTCCGAGATGGGCGCGGCCCGCGCGTAAACGTCGCCAGCGCCGCGGACGAAGATCCGTATCGCCTCGGCGGCGTCCGGCTCCGCGATCATCTGGGTCCACCACGGATGCGCCTCCGGGGGCAGAGGGTCGCCCTCGCCCATCACCGCGGTATCGATCACGGCGCTGATCAGCTCGGCCTTCGTGTGGAAGACGAAATACACCGTCTGTGAGGCCACGCCGGCTCCTTTCGCGATCCGCGCCATGGTCGCACCGTGAAATCCCTTTTCAACGAATTCCGCATGCGCAGCCTTGATGATGCGTCGCCGCGTGGCGAGTGCATTCTCCCTGCGGGCGCTCTTGACTGCCGTCATCTTTCAACACACAATAGGGGGTGACACTAGAGCTTCACTCTAGTAAAAAACCAAACGCGGGGGGAGTTCGGCTTATGGCACGCGCGTCCAGAGCACCGGCACTCCGGTCGTCCCTATCCACCGCGCCGGCCAGGTATGCCTGCTGGTTGCGGCTTCCGGCGTCTACCTCGCCGCCGTGGACCCGGTCGTCCCCGAGAACCGGTGGAGCTACCCCCAGAGTGTGGGAGAGTTCGCCATCCCCCAGGTCTGTTTTGCCCTGCAGCATGTTGGCCTGTTGATGGGCCTCCTGGCAGTGTGGTGGAGCGGTGCGGCCGATCCTAGTCGGCTAGCTCGGCGGCGGTGGGTACCGCCGGCCCCGGGCGTGTGGGTCTTCGTGCCCGTGCTCCGGGCTCTGGTGCTGTCGTTCACCGGGGCCCGACATGCAATCGCCGGCTGGATGCGCCTATTCGCCGCCGTGGGCCGGGCGCTCGCAACGCCGCGCGAGCAACCGCACTTGCGACCACTGGGCGGTTCCGCCTTCCGAGCACGGAGGATTCCATGAGAAAGGCGCTGAAACTCCTTTGTCTCGTGCTCGGCGGGCTGGCTGGAGCGGCTGCCCTCCTGGTGCTCGGCATCTACGCCCTCACCTCACTCCGGCTGCGGAAGACCTACGACATCTCCGTGTCGGTACCGCAG
>JAUJMI010000337.1 GCA_030446945.1 Longimicrobium sp.
TGGGCGGCGGCCGGGTGGACATGCTGGGTGCGTTCGTGGTGGTGGTGGCGGCGCTGAGCTGGGCGGCGGGCTCGCTCTACTCGCGCGAGGCCCCGCTCCCGTCTTCGCCGTTCCTCGCCACGGCCATGCAGATGCTGGCCGGCGGGGCGCTGCTGATGGTGGCGGGGGTGGTGACGGGGGAGGCGGGGCGGGTGGATCCCTCCGCCTTCTCGGCGAAGTCGCTGGCGGCGCTGGCGTACCTGACGCTGTTCGGATCGCTGGTGGCGTTCACCGCGTACATCTGGCTGCTGGGGGTGGTGAGCCCTTCGCGCGCCTCCACCTACGCGTACGTGAACCCGCTGGTGGCGGTGGTGCTGGGATGGGCGCTCGCCGGCGAGGCGCTGGACGCGCGCGTCGCCCTCTCGGCCGTAGTGATCGTGGGCGCGGTGGCGATGATCGTCGCCGCGTCCAGGGAAGCGGAGAAGGCCGCACGACCCGCGGAGAACGCGGAAAAGATCGCGGCGGCGCCGATGCCCGCGCCCGTGCCGGCGGTGCCCGGGCAGCGGGGGAGGCGGTTCAGGCGGGTTCGATCGTGATGCGCCCCGGCTGCTTGTAGGCGGCGAGGCCGTGGCGGCAGAGGCGGCGCACGGCCTCCTCGTCCAGCTCGGCGCCGGGGGCGGGGACGACGGTGAGGGCGATCTCGTTCTCCTTCGCCCCGTCCGGCACCGCGGTCACGGAGGCGTCCGCCACGCGCGGGTCTTCCTGGATGACGCGCTCGATCTCGCGCGGGTAGATGTTGAAGCCGCTGCGGGTGAACATCGGCTTCAGGCAGCCGCGGAAGCGGATGGTGCCGTCGGGCCCGCACACTCCCAGGTCGCCGGTGCGCAGGGCGCCGTCCCAGAACTGCTCCGGGTCGCGCCCCTCCTCGCCCACGTAGCCGGCGAAGACGTTGGCGCCCTCCACGCAGATCTCGCCGGTGGAGCCGACGGGGCAGTGCTCGCCGCGCGTGCCGCGGATGGTGACTTCCACGCCTGGAAAGGGGTGCCCCAGCGAGCCCGGCTGGTTGGGGCGGTCCACGCGGTTGAAGAGGCACACGGGCGACGCCTCGGTCAGCCCGTACCCCTCGCGCAGGGGGATGCCGAATGTCTCGTCCCAGCGCCGCGACACCTCGGACTGCAGGGGCGCGCCGCCGCAGATGGCCGCGCGCAGTGCGTGATTCGGCACCCCCCGCCTCTCCGCCGCGGAGATCAGCGCCAGGTACGCGGCCGGCACGCCGCAGATGAGCGTGGCGCGCGACTCTTCCAACTGGTCCAGCGTACGAACGGGGTGGAAGCGCTCCACGGGGACCACGGTGGCGCCGGCCGAGAGCGGGGCCGCCATGGTGACGGTGAGCCCGAAGGCGTGGATCAGCGGGAGGAGGGCGAAGACGCGGTCGTCGGGCGTCAGCGCCATCGCTTCGATGGTGGAGGTGAGGTTGGCGCCCAGGCTGCGGTGCGTGAGCCGGGCCCCGCGCGCCCACCCGTGGATGGCCGAGGTGTAGATGACCGCCGCCTCCTCGTTCGGCGCGGGGCGGGGGAGGGGAAGGTCCGCGGCGAGCCCCGTGGAGGGCTCGGCCATGCACCCTTCGGCGGGCTCCAGCAGCACCGGCGCGGCGCCGGGTGGAAGCAGGTGCTCCAGCGCCTCCATGGTGACGACCGTCCCCGCGCCGGCGTCGGCCATGTACTCGGCGATCTCGCGCCGGGAGTACTGCGGGTTGAGCATCAGCGCGCTGGCCCCCGCGCGGAGGATCCCGTAGAACGCCACCGGGAACGCCGCCACGTTGGGGAGCAGGATCCCCACCCGCTCCCCCTCCACGCCGAGCGCGTGCAGCTCCGCCGCGAAGGACGCGATACGCTGGTCCAGCTCCGCGTAGGTCACCGGGGGGCAGTCCGCCGCCGCGAGGGCGTGGTTGTCCGGGAAGCGCCGTGCGGCGTCGGCGAAGCGTGCGTACAGCGATGCGGGCATGTGCGGTCCGGCTGGTGGAATCGGTTCGGCTGCGCGCAAGGTAGCGAACACCCTCGGTAAAGAACAACAGGGCCTCACAGAGAGGCACAGAGGCTACGGAACGAACAGCAAAAGGGGTTCTCTGCGGCTTGCGGTTCCCTCCATGGTCTGCATGTGAGGCTTCTTTTCTGCTTTTCGGGTGAGAACCGATCTTGCAAAGCGGCTCCGCGATCCGTTGCCGCGTAGCAAGTCAACCAGCGCACAAGACCCACGTGATCGATACTTCCAAGCTGATGGTGAGCGTCTCCGGGCTGCGGGGACGCGTGGGGGAGGGGCTCACCCCCGAGGTCATCACGCACTTCGCCGCCGCGTTCGGCGCGTACGTGCGGAGCCGCGGGCCGGGGAAGACGGTGGTGCTCGGAAGGGACAGCCGCGTCAGCGGACCGATGTTCGCGCGGGCGGCCACCGCCGGGCTCCAATCCGTGGGGTGCGACGTGGTGGACGTGGGGGTCGCCCCCACCCCCAGCGTGCAGCTCGCGGTGGAGGACCTCGGCGCCGCCGGCGGGCTCGCGGTGACGGCGAGCCACAACCCCATCGAGTGGAACGCGCTCAAGTTCATCGGTCCCACCGGGATGTTCCTGGACGCGGAGGAGAGCGCCGGGATGCGCGCCATCGCCGACGTGGAGGTGCCGCGCGTGGCCTGGCAGGACCTCGGCGGCTGGAAGGAGGACCCGGAGGCGGTCGAACGGCACCTGCAGCGCATCCTGGCGATCCCCTTCCTGGACGTGGAGCGCATCCGCCAGCGGCGCTTCCGCGTGGCGCTGGACTGCGTGCGCGGGGCGGGCGGGCGCATCTTCACCCGCCTCCTCGAAGAGCTGGGCTGCGAGCTGACGGCCATCAACATGGAGCCCGACGGCCTCTTCCCGCGCGAGCCGGAGCCCGTCGCCGAGAACCTGGGGGAGCTGGAAGAGCTGGTGCGCAGCAGCGGCGCCGAGGTGGGGCTCGCCACCGACCCCGACGTCGACCGCCTCTCGCTCGTCTCGGACGAGGGGAAGGCGATCGGTGAGGACTACACGCTGGCGCTGGCGGCATCGCTCGTCCTGCGCCACCGGCCGGGGGCGTTGGTGACCAACCTGTCCACCAGCCGCCTGCTGGACGACGTGGCGGAGGCATCCGGGCGTACCCTGGTGCGCGCGCCGGTGGGGGAGATCAACGTGGCGCGGCGGATGCAGGCGGAGCGCGCCACCATCGGCGGCGAGGGGAACGGCGGGGTCATCCTTCCCGACGTGCACCTGACGCGCGACGCGCCCGTGGCCGCCGCGCTGATCCTTCAGCTCCTGGCCGAGAGCGACCAGCCGCTGAGCGCGCTGGCGGCCGGGATCGGCAAGTACGAGATCGTCAAGGAGAAGCTCCCCCGCCCGTCGCAGCCGCTGGACGCGGTGTACGACGCGCTGGCGGCGCGCTTCCCCGAGGCGGAGGCGGACCGGCAGGACGGGCTGCGCCTCTCCTGGGGCGCCGAGCGGAAGTGGGCGCACCTGCGCCCCTCAGGCACCGAGCCCATCGTCCGCATCATCTGCGAGGCGCCCTCGCGCGAAGAGGCGCTCGCGCTGGTGGACACGCTGCGCACCGCGCTTCCGGCGTAACGGCAGACCGGGACACGACCCATCATCACACGAATCGAGAAACCCCTATGTGCGGAATCGTCGGCTACATCGGTGAGCAGCAGGTCACCCCGCTCCTCATCCAGGGGCTGAAGCGGCTGGAGTATCGCGGCTACGACTCCGCGGGGGTCGCGGTGGTGCGCGACGGCACCATCCAGGTGCGCAAGGAGGCCGGCAAGATCGTGGAGCTGGAGAAGGCGATCGAGGCCGAGCCGGTGGAGGGGGTGTACGGGATCGGGCACACGCGCTGGGCCACCCACGGGCCGCCCACCACGCGCAACGCCCACCCGCACATGAGCGAGAAGGGCGACTTCGCCGTGGTCCACAACGGGATCATCGAGAACGCGGGGACGCTGCGGAAGCTCCTCCAGGAGCGCGGCCACACCTTCAGCTCCGAGACCGACACCGAGGTGCTGGTGCACCTGATCGAGGAGATGTTCGAGAAGGGCGAGGGGCGCGCCCAGGGATCGCTGGAGCGCGCCGTGGAGGCCGCCCTCGGGCAGATCGAGGGGACGTACGGGATCGCCGTGGTCTCCACGCGCGACCCCAACAAGATCGTCGCCGCGCGTCTGGGAAGTCCGCTCCTGATCGGCGTGGGGGAGAACGGCGAGACCTTCGTGGGGTCGGACGCCGCGGCCGTCATCGCGCACACCCGCGAGGTGGTGTACCTGGATGACGGCGACATGGCCACCATCACCCCCGGCGGCTACATCGTTCACCGCCCCACGCAGGGCCCGGTGAGCCGCCCCGTGAGCCACGTGGACTGGGACCTGAGCGAGGTGGAGCGCGGCGGGTACCCGCACTTCATGCTCAAGGAGATCATGGAGCAGCCCAACACGCTGCGCGAGACGATGCGCGGGCGCCTCCTTCCCGAGGACGGAGGGGTGAAGCTGGGCGGCCTCACGGGGATGGACGAGGAGCTGCTCCAGGTGCAGCGCATCATCATCCTGGGGTGCGGCACCTCGTGGCACAGCGGGCTGATCGGCGAGTACATGCTGG